>CAZVFH010000021.1:0-14272 GCA_964626415.1 uncultured Candidatus Saccharibacteria bacterium | reverse complement strand
CAAAAGTTGAATGATCGATTTTTTTATGTATTCCCGATTCATCGATAAATATTAACATAATATTTTTTTATTTGATTTTTCTCGCTGATTCGCGATCAAGGTCCCGTTTTTTAGCAGTTCGCGTTTGTCACGGATTTTTTTGCCGCGAAAGTTTATTTACTTTTTGTCTTTGACTTCAAATATTGGCATTTTGATTTCCCGTGAATTTATAACTTCATTGACTTCATCATAACGCTTTGTGATTAAAAAATATACCAATTCACTGCCGATTCACTTGTCACTTCTATGCTTCGAAGCTCGCCTGCTATGCGGCTGAGTTCATCGAAGTCAGGCGAGGCAGGTATAGAAGTGAAAAAGAAATATTAAAAAAACAACCTAGTCATCAGTGATTGAGGTTGTTTTTTAGTGAAATATTTATTTAGTCATGGAGATTTCTCGACTTCACTCGAAATGACAAGGCACGGAGATCCTTCGACTTCGCTCAGGATGACCGCTACTCGCGGTCAAAACCGGGCAAAATGGGCGAAGGCCTTGTTCGCTTCGGCCATGCGATGCATATCTTCCTTCTTTTTTACTGCCGCACCGACGCCATTGCAAGCGTCAATTATTTCCTGCGTTAGTTTTGTTGCCATTTTAACCCCTTTTCGTGACTGTGCGGCTTTGATTACCCAGCGAAATGCCAATGTTTCTTTTCGTTTGGCGTTGACTTCCATCGGGACTTGGTAGTTTGCTCCGCCAATTCGCTTTGCTTTGACTTCCAAAATTGGACCGATATTTTTGATAATTTGATCAAGAACTAAGACCGGCTCAACATTGATTTTTTTACTTGAGTCCTCTAGCGCAGAATAAACAATTTTTTCGGCAATGGTTTTTTTACCGTTTTCCATAATGTAGTTGATAAATTTAGTTACCAAAGTAGAACCGTATTTTTGATCCGGCAGAAGTTTGTGATGTTTAATTTTTGCTGCACCTCTGGACATATATAAAAGTTAATTGTTAAAATTCGAAATCCGAATATCGAAATCCGAAACAATATTTAAATATAAATTCTCCAAATCCGAAACGGTTTCGTATTTTGAATTTTGACATTCGAATTTGTTTCGAATTTCGGATTTAGTATTTCGGATTTTCCTTAGTTACTCTTTCGTCCGCTTTGTTCCGTATTTGCTTCGTCCTTGTTTGCGGTCTTTGACAGCGGAAAGATCAAGTTTGCCGCGAATAATGTGATATCGCATACCCGGAAGATCTTTAACCCGACCGCCGCGGATTACAACCACTGAGTGTTCTTGAAGGTTGTGGCCTTCGCCGCCGATATAGGCATTGACTTCCATCCCATTAGTCAGGCGGACTCGGGCAAATTTACGAAGCGCAGAGTTTGGTTTTTTTGGTGTTTTGGTTGAGACCTTGGTGCAAACGCCGCGTTTTTGCGGCGAGCCCTTTAAGACAACAACCGGCCGATTTTTAAGAAAATTAAAACCACGCTTCAAAGCGGTTGTTTTTGACTTTTTGATTGTCTTTTTTCGACCGTGTCGAATAAGTTGGTTGAATGTAGGCACGATAAATAAATTTAAAGATTAAAATTCAAAATGCAAAATTTTGGTAGCCACTCCCTACCCGCCAATGCTTCGCATTGCGATGGCAGGCGGGCGTGGCCGGATATTTTTGACATTTTAAATTGTCATTTCCGCCTCGGCGAGCCGTAGGCGAGACGGGTTGATTTTTGATTTTTACATTTTGATTTATTTACGACTTTCTGATTCTAGCGCAAAAATTAAATAATGTAAATACTCACTACACTTTCTGGCGATAGCCGGTGCCGGCAGGAATTAAACGCCCAATAATAACATTTTCTTTAAGTCCGCGAAGATTGTCAACGGAACCGGTAATTGCCGCATTGATTAATATTGAGGTTGTCTCCATAAATGAAGCGGCAGAAAGAAAGCTCTCGGTTTTAAGGGCAACGCGGGTAATTCCCATAACAACATCTGTGGTTGTAATTTGTTTTTTACCCGCTTTCTTAAGCGCTTCATTTTCATGTCGAACAGTATTTCTATCAATTATTGACCCTTCAAGATATTTTGAGTCGCCGGCATCAACAACGCGGATTTTTGAGCACATTTGGCGAACAATAACTTCCAAATGTTTGTCGTTGATTTCCTGACCTTGTGAGGCATAGATTTTCTGGACCTCGGTCATAATATAACGTTGGGTAAAATCGCGTCCGGCAAGATCATGTGCCTGTTGTAAGTCAAGATGACCGTCGGTCAAAACTTGGCCGCGCTTAACCAAATCACCATCGGCAACTTTAAGACCGCAAGTATCGGAAACAGTATATTCTCGGCTAATTTTGCCGGAGTAGACAACTTTAATAGATACTCCATCAATTTTCACTCTGCCGGCAGTTTTTGCCCGAATCGGTTCGGAGTTTTCATCTTTACAGGTGGCAATAATTTGCTTTGCTTTAACAACATCAGCGTTTTTCACCAACGATTCGTATCCATCGGGTAGAATATACTGGTTGGCTGATTCGCCTTGTCCTAGAACTCCAATGATAATTTTATGTTTCTCTTTCCGAACCGAAACCCGGCCGTCAGCTTCTGACATAACGGCAACAAATCTTGGTGTTCTAGCTTCGAAAAGATTGCCAACGCGAGGAAGTCCGGAAGTGATATCTTCTCCGGCGGCACCACCGGTGTGGAAAGTTCTCATTGTAAGCTGCGTGCCCGGCTCACCAATTGCTTGAGCGGCAACAATGCCAACAGCTCCGCCGATTTCGGCGATTTTTCCAGTTGAAAGATCCTCTCCGTAGCAGTGTTGGCAAATTCCCCATGGCTGATCGCAAGTCAAAATCGAGCGAATCTCAACCTCTTCTGCCCCGGAGGAATCAATCGTCTCAAAGGTTGGTCGGTTAATTAAAGTATTTCGCTTAAAGCCGGCAATTTCTTTGTTTAAAACTCGGCCGATAAGATGTTTGCCCCATTCATCGCCAAGTGACAAAAAGAGTTCTTTATTGATTTTTACCCCCTCTTTTGTTCCGCAATCGCTGGATGTTATAACCGTGTCTTGTGAAACATCAACTAAGCGACGAGTAAGATATCCGGCTTCAGAAGTTCGAAGGGCAGTATCTGCACGGCCTTTTCGCGAGCCATGACTGGAAACAAAGTATTCGAAAACCGAAAGTCCTTCTTTGAAGTTGGATTTGATTGGAAGTTCGATAATATTGCCGGTTGGATCAGCGACAAGACCTTTCATGCCGGCGAGCTGATTAAGCTGGGAGACCTTTCCTTGGGCACCGGAAATTCTGATAATGTTGATGTCGTTGTCGGGAGAAAAATTCGCAAGCATTGATTCCTGTAATTCACCTTGAGAATTCATCCAGATTTCAACTGTTTTTGAATATCGCTCATCTTCAGTAATTAATCCTCGGCGATATTGTTGATTTACCACCTCAAGAAGTCCCTCGGCATTTTTCAGAATTTTGGCTTTGGTTGGCGGAACTTCAATATCAAAAGCGGAAAAAGTGATGCCGGACATTTGAGCATATTGAAAACCAAGTGATTTGATGCCGTCAACAAACCCAGCGGTTTTTTCCATTCCGGCAATTTTAAACGATTCTCCGATTAGTTTTGAAATTTCTTTTTTGTCAAATTCCTGATTTCTGTATCCCAGCTCTTTTGGAATTACCCGGTTAAAAATGATTCTTCCAGCTGAAGTTTCGATTATTTTGCCATCAATTTTTACCTTAATTTTTGCTTTAAGATCAATAACTTTCGAATCAGAGGCAAAAATAGCTTCATTTGGAGAAGCAAAATATTTGTTTTCACCTTTTTTGCCGGCATCAATTGTAGTTAAAAAGTAACAGCCAAGGATAATATCAAGAGTCGGGGAAATTACCGGCTCACCTGAAGACGGTTTTAAAAGATTTTTTGTTGAAAGCATAATATTTGCCGCTTCGTTTTGAGAGTTTGTTGAAAGCGGAAGATGAACGGCCATTTGGTCTCCGTCGAAGTCAGCATTAAAGGCCGAGCAAACAAGCGGATGGATTTTAATTGCTTTCCCTTCGATCAAAATTGGTTGAAAGGCCTGAATTCCAAGCCGATGAAGCGTTGGTGCCCGGTTTAGAAGAACATAGCTGTCTTTGGTGATATCCTCCAAAATATCCCAGACAAACGGCTCATTTTTTTCAATTAGGCGAGTGGCATTTTTTACATTATGAACATAGCCCTCGGAGATCAATTTGCCGATGACAAAGGGTTTAAAAAGCTCCATTGCCATAACTTTCGGTAATCCGCACTGATTGAGTTTTAGATCAGGCCCAACAACAATAACTGAGCGGCCAGAGTAGTCGACACGTTTACCAAGAAGATTTTGTCTAAATCGTCCTTGTTTTCCACGAAGCATATCGGAGAGTGATTTTAATTTGCGACGGTTATTTGCGGTTGTAGTTGCTCTGCCACGACGCGCAGAGTTGTCAATTAAAGCATCAACTGCTTCTTGAAGCATTCTTTTCTCATTGCGGCAAATCACTTCCGGAGCACCTTGATTGATTAAACGCTTTAAGCGATTATTTCTGTTTATGACGCGACGATAAAGATCGTTGAGATCGGAAGCGGCAAAACGTCCGCCATCAAGCTGTACCATTGGTCGAAGGTCAGGTGGAATAACTGGCAGACGGCGAAGAATTAACCAATCGGGTGAAATTCCAGCTGCTTTGAGCCCTTGAAGAATTCTGAGTCGTTTTACCTGTTTTCTCTTTGCCAAACCGATCAGGCCTGTTGATTCCTTCTCTGATTTTTCAATTTCGCTCTTTAAGTCCATTCTGGTTAAAAGTTCAAGAACTGCCTCGGCGCCAATGCCAACTTTAATTGCATTTCCATAACGATTTGAGATATGAAAATAGTCACGCTCGGAAATAATTTTTCCAGAAGTCAATGATTCAAGCTCGGATTTAGCGGTCTTATAGGCCTGATTAATTTCATCAGCAGTGATTGATTTTGAGCCATCAGAAATCGAGGGGTCGGAGGAAATTTTTTCCTCTTTGAGCAGGGCAAATTCTTTTTCAATTTTCTCCAACGCTTCACTGCGCAACTCTTCGTTTATGTCAATAATGACATAACTGGCAAAGTAAATTATGCGCTCAAGATCAGAGGAGGAGATATTAAGAATTTGTCCAAGAGTGCAAGGAATACTGCGCAGATACCAGATATGGGCGACCGGAACAACAAGGTCAATGTGACCCATTCGAACACGACGAACGCTGCTTTTTGTTACCTCGACACCACATTTGTCGCAAACAACACCAGAGTAGCGAACTTTGCGGTATTTACCACAATAACACTCCCAGTCCTTGGTCGGACCAAAAATGTTTTCAGCAAACAAACCGTCTCTTTCTGGTTTTTGCGTTCGGTAGTTAATTGTTTCCGGTTTTTGGACTTCACCATGAGACAAATTCAAAATATCCTCGGGTGAAGCGACACCGATCCTGAGTGACTTAAAGTCGACCAAATTAACAAAATCTTTAACTTCAACTTTTTGCATTATTTGCTCCGTTATTATTATGGTAATTCTATTGATTTGACGCTAGATGATTGATGGTGGAATATAGATATTGAAGTTAGAGAATAGAAATTTGATCTAGTCACCAACATCCAGCTTCAAAGTCCACTTTCAACTTTCTATCATCCAGCGTCAAAGTATTAAAGTCAGTGTTAGAATAATCCAAATTATTCCGCTACCACTTCCTCGGAAACAACATCTTCAGCTTCAGAAACTTGTTCGGCGGCAAGCTCGGTTAATTTCTCATCAATCTCTTCGTCAAGTTCACTTTTTTCCCTTTCAAGCGGCTCAACCAGCGCTTCTTCAACTTCCGGCTCTTTGATTTGGAGACTTTCGTCAGTAAGCAAATCAACTCTAAGTCCAAGCGATTGAAGCTCTTTGATTAAAAGATTAAATGCCTCTGGAACTGTCGGATTTTGAATTTTTTCGCCTTTGATGATTGACTCGTAGGCCTTGCTTCGCCCAATGACATCATCTGACTTGATTGTCAAAAGTTCCTGCAAAGTGTTGGCAACACCATAGGCCTCAAGCGCCCAGACCTCCATCTCGCCGAATCTCTGGCCGCCAAATTGGGCTTTTCCGCCAAGCGGTTGCTGGGTAATCATTGAATAAGGCCCGATGCTTCGTGCGTGCATTTTATCGTCAACAAGATGGAAAAGCTTCATCATATAAATTATTCCAACGGTTGTTCTATGTTCGAATGGTTCACCGGTTCTGCCATCAAACAATTGAATTTTGCCGTCTTCCGGCAATCCGGATTTTTTCAGCTCTGCTTTGATAGCCTCAAGTTTGACCCCATCAAGCGCCGGGGAGGCAATTTTTTTGCCCTGTTTTTCCATCGCCCAACCAAGATGAGTTTCGAAAAGCTGACCGATGTTCATTCTGGAAGGCACACCAAGCGGGTTTAAAATAATATCAACTGGAGTTCCATCAGGCAAAAATGGCATATCTTCCTCTGGCAAAATTGTTGAAATAACACCCTTGTTTCCATGTCTACCGGCTAATTTATCACCGACAGAGATTTTTCTAAGTTGAGCAATTGAGACCTCAACAAGTTGATAAACGCCGGCTGGAAGTTCGTCATTTGAATCCTTGGAAAATAATTTAACATCAACAACTTTTCCTCGCTCGCCGTGCGGAAGACGAAGTGAAGAATCACGAACATCTTTAGCTTTCTCACCAAAAATTGCTCGAAGGAGTTTCTCTTCGGCAGTAAGCTCGGTTTCACCCTTTGGTGAAATTTTTCCGACTAAAATATCACCGGCTGAAATTTCGGCTCCGATTCGGATAATTCCGTTATCGTCAAGATTAGAAAGTGCTTCTTCGGAAACATTTGGAATATCCCGAGTTAAGACCTCTGGACCAAGCTTGGTATCGCGGACTTCGAGAGAATATTTTTCGATATGAATTGATGAAAGTGTGTGATTTTTTACCAATCGTTCGGAAATAATAATAGCATCCTCAAAGTTGCCGCCGCCCCAAGACATAAAAGCAACACGAAGATTGCGGCCAAGAGCGATCTCGCCATTTTCTACCGCCGAACCGTTTGCCAGAATATCACCAGCGGTAATTTTGTCGCCAACAACAACCGAGGGAATGTGATTTAAGACCGTTCCCTGATTCGAGCGGACAAATTTTTCCAGTGGATATTCACGCTCATTGCTTTTTTTCTCTTTGATTGTGATCAATTTTGAAGAGACATGAGAAACGATGCCATCGGCTACGGCGATAATAATTTGCCCAGAATCCCTAGCCGCAGCCGCTTCCATGCCGGTACCAATTATTGGTGACTCTGGTATTAAAAGCGGGACTGCTTGCCTCTGCATATTGGCGCCCATCAAGGCCCTGGCGGCATCGTCATGTTCAATAAAAGGAATTAGAGCGGCAGTAATTGAGATAATTTGTTTTGGGGCGACATCAATATAATTGATCTTTTTTACTTCCATAATTGTCGGCTCGCCGTTGTGTCTGACGATTGTTTTATTCTCGGTAAAATAGCCATTCTTGTCAATTTTGGCTGATGCCGGCGCAATAACCATTCCCTCTTCCTGAAGAGCATTTAGATAAATTGTCTCGTTTAGAACCTTGGCTTTGCCGCCGACGATTTTAACTTTCTTATAAGGCGTCTCGATAAAACCATAGTCATTAATTTTTGCATATGACGAAAGATAGCCAACCAAACCGATGTTTGGTCCTTCTGGAGTTTCGATCGGGCAGATGCGACCATAGTGAGTGGTGTGAACGTCACGAACTTCAAATCCGGCTCTTTCACGCGAAAGTCCACCAGGACCGGTAGCGGAAAGAGTCCGTTTGTGCTCTAATTCTGATAGAGGATTTGTTTGATTCATAAACTGCGAAAGCTGGGAGGAGGCAAAGAATTCCTGAAGGGCGGCGACGATTGGTCGGGAGTTTATAAGCTGAGCCGGAGTTGCTTCATTTGGATCTGTAATACTCATTCGATCTCTGACAATTCGTTCGACACGCATTAAACCGACTCGAACTCTGCCTTGCAAAAGTTCGCCAACTGCGCGAATTCGGCGATTTTTTAAGCTGTCTGTATCGTCCGGTTGTGCTTCTGGATAGTTATTAAGCTCGATAATTTCCTTTACAATTGCAATAAAATCATCTTTTAGAAGAACCCGATTTTCCGGAATATTTTCGACATTTCGGTTTAGGCGGCCATTTACTTTATAACGACCGACTCTGCCGATGTCATATCTTTTTAAGTTGTAAAACATCGCCTCGATAAATGATTTTGCGCTCTCAAAAGTTGCCAAGTCACCAGGGCGAATCTTTTTATAGGTCTCAATAAGACCTGTCTTATAATCTTTTGCTAAATCTTTCTTTAATGTCGCGTCAATGAAGTGGTAATCTTCATGGGTATCAACATCAGCAAAAAGTGATTTAATTTCTTCATCAGAGCTAATCCCAAGAGCACGAAGAAAAGTAGTAACCGGAATTCGACGCTTACGGTCAATTTTTACGCTAATTATATTTTTGAGATCGGTTTCAAGCTCGAGCCAAGCTCCGCGTGATGGAATAATTTTGGCTCCAAAGAGTTTGCGTCCAGCAACTTCTGTGGCCGTAAAAAGAACACCGAAAGAGCGAACGATTTGAGAAACAATAACTCGCTCGACGCCGTTGATAATAAAAGTTCCTCTAGCAGTCATTAGCGGAAAATCACCAAGAAATACTTCGCCTTCTTTGATTTCTTCGGTTTTTTTATTAAGGAGAGAAACCCGAACTTTGAGCGGTGCTTTGAAAGTTAAATTCTTTTCTCTGGCGAGCGTTTCGTCAACTTTCGGCTCTGCCAGAAAATAATCGCCAAAAGACAAAGACATTACTTCGCCGGAGAAATCGTCAATTGGAGAAATTTCATCAAAGAGTTCGCGCAATCCTTCAGAAAAAAACCAATTGTACGACTGGGTTTGAATTTCGATTAAATTTGGCAGCTCAACATCAGATAAATTACTATTCTTTTTTTCCAAACGCAAATTAGTCAAATCTTTTAGTTTTGTTGCCATTTTATTTCTCCAGTTAAATTCCCCTTTTCGCCCAAGATCCGCGAGTATGAAAAGTTTGTTTTTTATTGAAAATCAATAACAAGCGACATTTATTTCAAAGAAAGTAATCTTCGAAAAATGTAGTTTTTGTGGCCATAGACGCAAAAACTTGCCCTTGTGCGGGGCAATCAAAAACCATCCCTTTTAGGTGCAGTTAGAACTCATCAATTTCTTTAAAATATTTACAAATTTATTGTAGCAAATCAAAAAACAGTTGTCAACCCCTCCGGCCGACAAAATGAAATTCCCTCCTTGTTTATTCGCTTTGATTGCAACTTTTTGCAATTTAATTAGTACAACTTAATTATACTTCACAAAAATTACTTGTCAATACCTGAAAATATGTTACACTTAAATTAAACACGACGCGAAGGAGAAAGCAGATGCAAGACATGCCAGGACAATCAATGAGGAATACTTTTTTGGATGCTATGCATGGAAATGCAAATTCCGAGACGCTTTTGCGCAAAAGATTTGGTGATTGGGGATATTATGAACTTGTCAGGGTTTTTTGTAATGCAGGATATCGCTGGCGAAAAGTTCGTTCACAGATTGATCGTTGGACAGCTTATGGAGTTTCATTTGATACAGTCGCCGGCGAGCCAACAAGAACAGAACTTTAATCGCGAACTATCTCGAAATCATTTCCCAGACAGGCGCCGCCTGTCTTTTTTAGTTGTGTTTAATAGATATGTAATTAATCACAGACAGATATGAAACGATCGTTTCATATCTGTCTGTGAAAAATAAGTACAATGTCTTGGAAAAATAAATAAATAAAAAAGTAAATAATTTCCGATAATTTACTTTGAAGACAGCCCGTAAATTTGTTTTAAAAGTAAATCTAAATTTTTACTCGTAGCGGAGGAGAAAAATATCGGAGAGATTTTTTCTTTTTTAAAATCGGCGGCAATCTTTGTCTGGCGTTTTTCATCGATGATCTCTGATTTAGAAATTGCAACAAGAAATTTCTTTTTTGCCAGTTTTTTTGAATAATCGGCTAGTTCTTTTATAAGTGTCTGATAATCGGCAACAGGATCACTTGACTCGGCAGAAACAAGAATTAAAATTTCCTTTGTTCGCTCGATATGACGCAAAAACTTATCGCCGAGTCCCCTACCGACTGACGCGCCTTCGATCAATCCGGGAATATCAGCAAAAATGAATTCTTTATCATAAATTTTGACTACGCCGAGATTCGGCTCCAAAGTCGTAAATGGATAATCGGCAATTTTGGGACGGGCATTTGAGATAACCGAAAGCAAGGTTGATTTTCCGACATTTGGCAGGCCGATTATTCCAACATCAGCGATCAATTTTAACTCTAATTTTAACTCTTTTTCCTCGCCAAAAAGCCCTTTTTTCGACCACTCCGGTTTTTGTTTGATCGACGAGGCAAAATGTTGATTCCCCCAGCCGCCGTTTCCACCTTTTGCGACGACAAATTCTTGACCGACTTTTAAGAGATCGGCAACTTTTTTCTTATTCTGGTAGAAGATTGTGCCTTGCGGGACTTTAAGAATTAGATCAGAGCCGCTTTTACCATGTAAATTTTTACCCATGCCATCTTGGCCGTTTTCGGCTTCAAAATGTTTGCGGCTATCAAAAAAGGTTAAAGTGTTGACATTATTATCGGCGATAAAAATTATCGAGCCGCCGTTTCCGCCATCGCCGCCATCCGGACCGCCCATCGGTCTGAATTTCTGACGCAAAAAAGAAACGGCGCCATCACCGCCCCTGCCGGCTTTAATTTTTATTGTAACTTCGTCGGTCATTTCGTTATCTTGATAATATTGAAGTAAAAACTACCACAGATTTATTGTCACTGATTGACACAGATAGGAATCATCAGTGATTATCTGTGAATATAGATCTGTGAGAGTTTTTATTTCCTTTCAAAAACTGCTTTCAGCATATCAAAAAAATGCCTTAATCGCCAGTCATCAAGGAAAAATTTTAGTAAATGAAGCCCTTAATTACCCCATCACCAACTGACATAGTTCTTGAACTCGTTACTCCCCAACCCTTATAGTTCATTTCGGAAATCGTAAAAGAATTGCCGGAAACCGATTCAACATAGCCAACATGGCCGAGCCACGACTCACGGGTGACAACAATGGCACCAGAAACAGGAGTTGAGCCAGTTGACCAGCCGAAACGTTTTGCACTTGAAAGCCACGCACCACCATTGCCAAATCCTGTTGGAACTGCTCTGCGGGTAGCAACATAATATGTGCACCAGCCATACGGATAACCATTATTTTTTCTGCCAGGCAAAACATTGCTGATAATTTTTTTCAAGCCGCTTGTTGAGCTAGAAACGCTGGTATTTTTCTTTTTTTGTGCTGCGATCTCTTTCGCCGTTGGCTCGTAACCCTCAGGTGGAATCTTGATTTTATCGCCTGGCTTTATTAGATCAATATTTGTTAAATTATTTACATATTTAATCGATGCAACTTTAACATTAAATTTCATTGACAAACCGGAAAGTGTTTCCCCTGGGTTGACGGAGTAAGAAATTGTTTTCTTTCTTGGTCCGGATGGTTGTTCGGAAGCTGGAACGGAACGATCGGTGATTTCGGTAGTTGTTATTTTGGTTCCAAGATCGAAGTTAGAGCTGGCATCATCTGAGGTTGTGATGATTTTTTCAACCGCCTGTGCGTCATTTGAGATCAGATCTGTATAGGCATCGAGTGACTTAGCAATTGCAACCTGACTCCCAGGATTCGCTGGTATTAAATTGTATAGATCATTTGCTCCTTGAGCGACAAGAACATTACATAGGGCGACGATTAAACCAAGAAGCAAAATTGTAATATGAGGCAAAAATCGCTTTTCGACTATAAAATTCCTGGCCAGATTTATTTGCGATACCACCTTTTCGGTGATTCTGATCAGAGATTTCTTATTAAGAACGCCTGACCAGTGAGCCAAGAATGATTTTAGAATATTAAATTGGTGTTTGCTTTTTGCTTTCCGAATTACTTCGGAAAATTTTGATTGAAACGCACTCCCCTTTTTATTTTTTGTTTTTGAATGCCCTTTCTCGGATAATGCTATATTTGGGGGCTCTTCTTCGTTTAACAATGCAATAATGGTCCTCCTTGACCGAATTATTAAGACACATTACTTACTTTAGCAAAGAGATATTTTCTTGTCAAGTCCCTATCCCTCGCGGAAGAATTAAGAATAGAGAATAGTGAATAGGGGGGCTATTAAAATCATTCTGATCCGCTATTCCCTATTCGCTATTCGCTATTCGCTATTCGCTATTCTTGTTATAGCTTCTGCTTTTCCTCTTCGATTCGAAAAGCAACAATTTTATCGCCAATGTTGTATTTTGCTCCTGGCGCAAGACAAACTCCGGCTTCAACAGAAACGGGGACAGAGGAAACCTGCTCTTTTTCTCTCCGTAAAGATAAAATTTCACCCCGCCAAATTTCATCTTTACCTGAGATAATTTTTACTTTCATTCCTTTGTCAAATTGTCCAGAATTTACCCGAAAACCAATAACCGTCGCTTTTTTGTCGTTGCGAAATTCGGCCAATATCTCGCCGCTGCCAGTTTCAATTTCGTGAACAATCGGTGATAACATTTCTTCGAGAATTCTTTTCACATCATCAATTAGCTCGTAAATTACACTATATTCCAGTATTGTTAACTTTTCTTTTTCAATAATTTTTTTCGCCGATATCAAAGTTGATATACGGAAAGCCATAATTACTGCTTTTGTTGCCTGAGCCATCGCCACATCTGATTCAGAGACGGCACCAACACCTTCGGAAACAATTTTTATTTGCAATTCAGGGTGAGTAATCTCGGAAAGCATTTTTTTAATCGCTTCGAGTGATCCGGCAACATCTGATTTGATAATCAAGTTCAAAACTTTTATTTTGTCGTCATTCTCTTTAATTGATTTCGCAGCATAGCGACGAGTGAAATTGCGTTCCTCGAATCTCTTTGCCGCCATGCGAGCTTCTTTCTCACTTTCAAAGGAAACCAGACGTTCACCAAAATCTGGCAACGAATGGAGTCCTGCGACTCGAACAGGCATGCTCGGTCCGGCAGATATGATTCCTTTGCCGGTAAAATCCTCTAAAATTCGAATTTTACCACAGACCGCGCCAATTGTGACGCAATCAGACAAATTTAATGTTCCATTCTCGATCAAAACAACAGCCAGTGCTCCGGCGCCACGGTGAATGTGCGATTCAATAACTATTCCGGTCGCAGGCGACTGTGGATCAGCACGAAGCTCCATTACATCCGCCTTAAGTAAAATCATCTCGAGTAATTCTTCAACACCTTTGCCGGTTTTCGCTGAAAGCTCAACAACGACGGTCTTGCCACCCCACTCTTCGGTAATAATTCCATGTTCTGAAAGTTGTTGTTTCGTCTTCATCGTGTCGGCATTTGGCAGATCAACTTTATTGATTGCAACAATAATTGGCACATTGTGAATTTTTGCCTGTTCGATAACCTCTATTGTTTGAGGCATAACGCCGTCGTCGGCGGCAACGATCAATACAACAATGTCGGCAATTGAAGCGCCATGAGAACGCATTGCAGAGAAAGCGCTGTGACCTGGCGTATCGATGAATGTAATTGGTCGCTTTTTTTTGCTTGATTTGTCCGACACCTCAATCTGGTAGGCAGAAATGTGCTGAGTTATTCCGCCGGATTCGCCGGAAGCGACATGCTCCTTTCGAATTGTATCAAGAAGCGTTGTTTTCCCATGATCAACATGACCCATAATTGTAACAACTGGGGGGCGAAACGGAAGATTTTTATCACTTGAAATTGTTTCTCTTTCAGCTTCAATTGACTCTGTTTCATCTTTTTTCTTTGATATTACCTCCAACCCCAAATCATCGCCAATAATCTCCGCTGTCTCAAAATCAATATTTTCATTTATGTTTGCAAGAACGCCGTTTTTAATTAAATGAGAGATAACCTCGGTTACCGGAATTCCGGAAATTTCGGCAAAATCCTTAACACCGATAACTTCGGGAATATATACTTTCTTTTTTTCTTTGATATCTTCCGGTTGATTCTGGACTGGTCTGAAGTTCGAGTTCTCAAAAATCCCCCGTTTATTAACGGCTTTCTGCTCCTTTTTTGATAATTTACGTTTCTTTTGAGCCATATATCT
>CAZVFH010000020.1:0-14797 GCA_964626415.1 uncultured Candidatus Saccharibacteria bacterium | reverse complement strand
TTCAGCCGTGGAGTACTAATTGATCATTTTCCATTCTAACTTGACTTCGAGTCAAAGTAGATGACACCGCGCGGAGCGCGGAAGCTCCAAGATACAAGATACAAATTCCAAATAATTTTCAATATTCAATTTCCAATTTTCAAATATTTGATTATGGGAATTTTGAGTTTGTGATTTGTTTGGTTATTGTTTCTTGGGATTTGGAAATTCCGTGCTTTGCACGGCTTGACTAGCAATTACTGATAAAAAATAAGTTTATAAAGTTAAAAGTTTGTAAAGTTTATAAAGTGCTTGGAGTTTAACTATTTATAGTTTTATACCTTGAACTTTTAACTTTAAGAACTTTATAAACTTTCAACTTGCAAATCCTGATTTTTATGTTGGTGCTTATGGCGAAGTGGGTACACCCGTCCCGCCTGCCATGCTTTGCCGCAAGGCATTGCGGGCAGGTCCCATTCCGAACACGGAAGTTAAGCACTTCTGCGTCGATGGTACTTAGACCACAAGGTCTTGGGAGAGTAGAACAGCGCCAACATAAAGGTCAGGATTTTTTGATTGTCATTTTGAATCACGCCATTGGCGGAATCGAAAAATCTCACAACTAAAAAAATTTGCTTTTTTTAAAATAGATATTATAATAGAACTATGAACAAGAAATTAAAATTAGTTTTGCCGATGATTTTCGCCGCGATCGGCGTTATAATGGTATATTTCGGCAGACAAGGACAAGTTAATGCCGATGTTTTTTCCGGAACTGGGAATGTAACTTACGCGATCTTTTTAATCGCCGCCGGCTTTTTAATCATCGTAATCTCGATTGTTATGGTTCTCTTTATGCTCGCAAGTGGCAGTAAGTAACAAACGAAAAGTTATTACGAAGAGCCACGATCCCTCAATTCTTCGGGACAAGCTCCGCAGTATTTTCGTTTTTTTGATTGTTTTATGATCTGCTATAATAATAGTGGCAAATAGTATTTTTTAAAAAGGAGAAATATGGGCGAAAAAATTGGTGATGACGAAACTGGTGCAGAAGATTTTGTTGCTCCAGAAGTTGAGCAACCAACTCAACCGCAACCGGCAAAAGTTGAAAGAGTTATGACTCCGGAGGAAAGGGAACAAATTCAAAAAGTTGTTTATGAAATTGCTTTAAGCAAGCAAGGAAAATTTTTAGAAGAAGAGCGGCCAAAAAACGAGGAAATTGCAGCGTCTGTAATCGAAAAATCATTAGCGTCGGCTAAAGCGGCCGGTATTCAATTATCGGTCGAATTAATGTCAGATTTTTCTAAATTAACCAGAATGATTAGTGAGCGTGAAGAGGTCGGAATTAGTATATCTGACGACACAATTCAAATGCTAAAAGATCATGATCTTGATCAGGCAGAAGAGTTGTACACAAAATTGGCTGATTCGGGTAGATTATTTAGCGAGAGAGGGCATATTGCTCCGCCGAGCAGAGAAGAGGTAACTGAAATTTATGGACTAATTGAAAGCGTTTTATCGGAAAAAGGTGATGGTGGGGTTTTGGCTGACGAATTTTTGAAATTCAATTATTATTTAAAAGAGTATGCCGATGTTCGATGGAGCGATGAAGGTGAGGGAAAAATAACTTCGGATATTTTGGCAGAAGCTTTGATTTCAATAATGGAAACTGGAGTTAGTACCGAACCGACAGCAATTACCACAGAGGATGCTTTAAGAATTCTCGGTGACAGCGGAATTAAAGTTCCAGTCAGCTGGAAAAAGTGCAACAAGGGTTTGAAAATGAATATAACACTCGCGATGCAAACGGCACAAAATAATTTTTCTGAAAATGCGACAATGATTGAGACATCGGAGGGACCAATTATAACTATTGGTGGTCAAAATGCCTGAACTGCCAGAAGTTGAAACAATTAGAAGGGGATTGCAGAAAGCAATTATTGGAAAAACGATCGTCGCTGTTGAAATTCGAGTGCCGAAAATGTTTCACGGCAACAAATCAAAAATCATCGGTAAAAAAGTCAAAAATATTGAACGCCGGGCAAAACAAATCATTATTGATCTTGAGGGTAAAAATGATCTTTTGATTCACTTAAAGATGACAGGGCAATTGATTTACAGAGAGAAAGTAGAAATGAGAGATGAGAAAGAAGAGGTGAGGATTAAAAACCAAATAGCAGGTGGTCATCCAAGTAAGGATTGGTTTGATAATTTGCCTAACGCGACAACTCATATTATTTTTGATTTTTCCGACGGCTCGAAATTATTTTTTAACGATTTACGAAAGTTTGGTTGGATAAAGGTTTTTAATGCTAACGAGCTTGCTAGTTTATTAGCTGACTCACTTGGTGTTGAGCCATTTGATAAAGAATTCACGGCAAAAAAATTGGCGGAAATTATCGCCAAAAAACCGCGCTGGAATATTAAAAAAATTTTAACCGATCAATCACTAATTTCCGGAATCGGAAATATTTATGCCGATGAATCATTATTTTATGCTGGAATTTTGCCAACGCGACTTGGAAGTATGATAAAGTATGATGAGGTATTACGACTTCATACTTCCATCATCAAAGCATTAAATATCGGTTTAAAATACGGCGGCTCATCAGAAAATACTTATGTCCAAATTGACGGCTCGCGTGGCAAAGCCCAAGAACATTTTCAGGTCTATTCTCGCGGTGGGAAAAAATGCAGTTGTGGCGGAGTTGTAAAAAAAATTCGCTTAAACAGTCGTGGAACTCACTTTTGTGAAAAATGTCAGAAATAGATTTAATTTTCAATTTCTAATTTTGCAATTTTCAATAAATTTTCAATGACGCAATTTTCAAACAAGTATGATTTGGAAGAAAGAACGGCAATCTTTGGTCGAGATATTATTTGCTTATGTAAATCAATAAATCCCAACCATATAATCAAACCGATAATTGGTCAGCTTATTCGGTCGGCGACATCAATTGGTGCAAATTATATGGAAGCAAATGGTGCCAGCTCAAAAAAAGATTTTGCGAATAAAATTTACATTTGCAAAAAAGAAACACAGGAAACAAAGCATTGGCTGCGGATGCTTTCATATTCTATTGAAGATTCGAATCAAAAAACTAAAATAAAAGAACTTTGGCAGGAGTGTCAACAATTAACATTGATTTTTCAAAAAATTACTTCTAGTTTGAAAAATTGAAAATTGAAAATTGTAAATTCAATGTAAATTGAAAATTGAAAATTAAAAATTGTTTTTTATGAATATTAAAACTTCCGGCATCATTATTAAACGTATGAACTATGGCGAGGCGGACAGGATTTTAACCATTCTGACAAAAGATTATGGCAAAATCAAAGCTATCGCCCGTGGCTCACGCAAAATTCTTGCAAAGCTTGGTGGCTCTCTTGAGCCGTTTTGTTTAGTTGATTTTATTTTTCATCAGGGTAAAAGTTTTTATATTGTAACTTCAGCGTCCGTAAAAAGTCATTTCGAAAATATTCATTCCCAAATTGACAAAATCGCAAAAGTTTTTTATATTGGTGAACTGATCGACAGATTTCTGCCGGAGGGCGAAAAACATCAAGATATCTTCGAATTGACAAAAAAATTTCTTGAATATCTAGACCTCCCGTCATCTTCGGGCTTGACCCGGAGATCCAGAGTGTATAAGAAGGGTTCCCCCCGGAGTTTACCCCGTACCGCGACACGGGGTGGGAATGACAATCATAAGTGTGATAGTAATTTTTCACTATCGGTTTTTTCGGCGAAAATTTTAGAAGCTCTAGGCCATAAGCCGGAGGTCGTTGTTTGTTTGCACTGCAGAAAAAAGTTGCTCCCAGAGCAGAATTTTTGGGATGATGTCGAGGGTGGCGTAATTTGTCAGTCCTGCCATAACAAATTTGGTCATGGATCGGAAATCCCTAACGACGCAATAAAAACACTGCGTATCTTATTTTCGCCAAATTTTAGCATCGGTAAAAATCTGAATATTGAAGAAAAGTTGAAACTGGTCGTCGGCAATATTTTAGAAAATTACACTGAAAGCACAATCGAACGCGAATTAAAAAGTAAAAAATTCCTAAAAGATATCATCAGCTAATATTCCACTTCTCTACTGCGCAGTAGAGAAGTGGAAGGATAATCAATTAATAACATTATTATTAGTGTTTTGTAGATGTTGGTTTATATTGCCAATAAAAATTTTGTTTTAAAATGTAATTTTTTTATTTTTTTGTCAAGATTGAAAATCCAATAATTTGCTGATAAAATTAAATAAAGAATTAATTCAAAGGAGGATTACATGGAGGAAATAATTTTCTACGGATTAGGATCATTAATTATTCCTGCGGTAATAATTATTTTTGTTGTCTGGCTGGCTCGAAGGAATAAAGATGCCCAGCCAATTGATTGGCGAAGAATTGGTGTTGGAATGGCTTTGACGCTTTTAGTTCCATATTTTATCGCTTTTCTAACTGATGCTATTTTTTTAACCACAAGTAGCTCAGTTGCATTTTCATTAATGTTGACACTGGCAATTATTTTCCTTCTTGTCGGTATTGTTATTTCTAGACACACGGTAATATCTAGCGGTTTTGTTCTCGGTTCGATCACCTCTTTGGCCTACAATATGCTAATAAATTCCAGTAATATTTCACCAACCATCATAACCATAATTGCCGGTGGTGGCTTGGCGATTTTGGTTTATTTTTCTTATAAGTTAATGCAAGAAAAAGAGAGGGGAATATGAATATAAAAAAACTTGGAATTGGATTGGCAATAATGGTTTTAGGGATAGTTTTCATTGTATTTGCTAACCGAGCAATCAATCCGAAACCGGACGAAAATTGTGGTAACTTATATAACACAGCTGAAGAAATTACTTCTCCATATTATGATCAAAATAATAATTGGGTAGAATCGACATATACAAGCGTTGATAACAGCCAATATGAGAAGTGTTGGAGTAATTACCAAGCAGCGCAAAAAGCCAACAATCAGCGAAGTTTTTCAATTATTATGATTTTGAGCGTAATTGCGATTATTGCCGGAGTTTTGGTTCGGGCAGTCCCAGCCGTAAGTTGGGGATTGATGCTGGCTGGGCTCACACTTATCATTTATATTCTGGCTGAATATCATGATCTAGTTGGGTCACCAATGCTGGCAGTAGTGAGTGGTCTTGCGATTGGGGCATTAATTTATCTTGCTTATTCAAAATTAGGTGACAAGGAAAAAATTGAAGGGCAAAATATGTCTCAAAATTTGTCTGCAGTCAAAGAAACACTATCATCCGAGCCAGTTGTCTCAGCCAAAATGTCACCGGATTTGCCTCCATCTAGCACAAGTCAAAACGATAATTTTAACGATGTAAAAAATGAACAAAAATAAGATTTCAAATTTTGCCGAGGGTGAAAAAATAACAAGTAATGATTTGATGGAAAAGATTGTTTCGCTCTGCAAGCGACGGGGGTTTGTATTTCAGGGATCTGAAATTTATGGCGGAATGCAAGGTTTTTATGATTTTGGTCCACTTGGGGTTGAAATGAAAAAAAACCTGAAAGACGAGTGGTGGGATTGGATGACAAAAAAGCACGATAATATTGTTGGAATCGATGGTGCGATTATCACTAATCCAAAGGTTTGGGAAGCATCAGGTCACATAAAAAGTTTTGTTGATCCATTATCAGAGTGTAAAAAATGTCATCATCGTTTTAAATCAGATGACATAGAAAATGATAATTGTCCTGATTGTGGTGGCGAGTTAACCGAACCACGAACATACAATATTCTAGTTCCAACAGAAATCGGTGTAATTGAAGGTGAAAAAATTAAGGCCTTTTTACGGGGCGAAGCATGTCAAACAATTTATCTTGATTACCAAAATATTGTCAGTTCTAGTCGGGTAAAAATTCCATTTGGTGTTGTTCAGATTGGAAAAGCATTTCGCAACGAAATTACGCCGGGGAATTTTCTTTATCGTCAGCGGGAATTTGAGCAGTGGGATTTGCAGTGGTTTTGTCATCCAGATGAAATGGAAAAGTGGTTTGAATTTTGGAAAGAGGAAAGGATGAATTGGTTTAAGTCCTTTTTTACTCATCCTGAAAAACTTGGTTTTTTTAAACATGAGAAACTGGCGCATTATGCCAAAGAGGCATACGATATTCAATATGATGGCAAAGAAATTGAGGGAATACATTGGCGGGGTGATTGGGATTTATCACAGCACTCGAAATTTTCTGGGCAGGACTTAAGCTACACCCCCGAAGGTGGAGAAAAGTTTATTCCCAATATTGTAGAAACTTCAGGGGGAGTTGATCGAATGTTCATGTTTTTGTTAGTTGATGCTTATGATGAATCAGACGGAAATGATGGCCACGAAAAAGGCGAAGTGACTTTGCGGCTAAATCCAAAAATTGCGCCGATCAAATGTGCTGTTTTGCCGCTAGTGAAAAAAGACGGTTTGTCAGAAAAAGCGAAAGAGATTTACAAAAATATTAAAGGTTGTTTCTCGACTTTCTATGACGAATCAGGTTCGATCGGTCGTCGCTATCGCCGGCAAGACGAAATCGGCACACCATTTTGTGTTACCGTCGATTATCAGACAATGGAAGATGAAACCGTCACAATCCGCGAACGCGACAGCATGAAACAAGAACGAATCAAAATTTCTGAAATAAGTAATTATTTGTTTGAACATATTTTGAAGTAGAAACTTTCACTGATCTATTGTCACAGATAAGCACAGATAAAACCGCTAGATACATTGGTGGTTTTTTTGACTTTCGAAAATACTTTTGCTACACTAAAATCGTTCCTTGAAGGGAGGAATGCAAAGTGAGAAAACCGAGAATTATTTCGCCGGAATCATCGGCATATTCCAAATTCTCTTTGGTCGCGGCTTGCAGGATTAATGCTCCAAAATGTCGAGTTTTAAAAGGCAATGTTGGCAATTTGGCGCTGTCTAAATGTTTTATTCAGGAAGGAAGATTTCGTTTCCCAAATGATGTTTGTGTCAGTTTTGCGGAACCAATAAATGTTTGGGGCAGGAGTACTTTGGGAGAATGGATTCAACTGGACGAAAAAACAGATGTTGGATTTAAACTTGAACAAGTTGAAATATTCTCACTGATGTTTCCTTTTGTTCCGGGAATTTCTGGATTTTTGGGGAAAAATGACGCGACAAAATCGTGGGGAAGTGATGAAAGTTTTTATCTTGGAATTTCTGTCTGGGATTTAATCAAAGTTTTCGGATCACCACAACTTACAGATATTAAAGATATTTCATTTGAATCAACCTATCAAATGCGACTTGATTATCTGCGTGCCGTTTGTTGCGAGAAGACACCTGAAGTTGTTGATTGGAATATTCGATTGTCATATGGTTTAGAATATTCAGATTACTGCCCGGCAACATTTGGAAAAAGTTTAGCTGATTTGAGAAGAGCAGTTAGGATCAAAAAACCCGAATTATGGTACCAGAGGACAATAAACACTCTTCGTATTGAAGGGATTGTCAGAGATCTGTTGAAAAGAGATGGCGAGATTTACTTGGTTATCGAAGGGAAATGTGAAAGTTATCCCTTAGTAAAGTTTATGGCCGTCAGGTTAGAGAATATACTTTCTGGTTTGATTGGCGAACGGATGACAAGACATTTTATCTGATTTCCTCTGCGGACGCGGAGGATTTTTTTATTTCTGCAAGTCCAGAAGTGGATAATTTCGTTGGCGGTAAATACTTTGTGGTTTTGTGGGTAGTTTTCGCTTGACTTGTTAGACGATCAGTCATAAAATGGGAAGAGGTGGTAAATTATGGGAAAATCTCAACACCAATGGATGACGAATGGTCCAAATGACTAATGACGAATAAGGCCAAGTCAGCCATTCGTTATTCGTTATTTGGGAAAATTAGTTATCCATTGGTGGTTTATGTTAAGACCAAAGATAAAAAAATTGAAAATCAAAAATAAAAGCCGACTGGTAATTTTAAAAATTGCCACGACTTAATTTCATGATAAAATAATTATTCCATAATTTTGATTTTTGCATTTTAAATTTTGAATTATTCATCATGTTCATCGGAGAATATCACCACACAATTGATGAAAAAGGAAGGGTTTCGATTCCGGTAAAATTTCGCGCCGGATTGGCTTCGGGTTGTGTTGTTACACGCGGGTTAGATAAGTGTTTATGGCTTTATCCTGCCGACGAGTGGCAAAACTTAGCGGAAAAAATTTCCGAACTTCCGATAACTCAAAAAAATGCCAGAAGTTTTTCGCGGCTAATGTTAGCCGGGGCCGCTGATTTAACAACGGATCGAATCGGTCGAATAAATATTCCAAATCATCTTCGTCAGTATGCCGTGATTAAAAAAGAGGTCGTAATTGTTGGAATTTACAACCGGATAGAAATTTGGCCGGCGAGTGTTTGGGAGAACTTTAAAAAAGAAATGGAGAATTCCGGCGAGGAAACCGCCGAGAATCTGTCGGAAATAGGATTCTAACTACGCTGATCTTTTACGCTGATAGGACGCTGATAATGCAAATTCAAGATTAATTATTAAAGCATCAGCGTTAAATCTGCGTTTAGTATCAGCGTAGTTTTCTCTGACCAGTAGCCAGCAATCACGCTGGATTGGAGGGGCAAAGGTCTTTGCAAAAAAATTTACAGCTTTTTACCATCATTCAGTGAACTTTACTGAATGACCGACGGTATCATCCTTCGTTAAAGCTACGGATGATTGCTTTCGGCAAAAACAAAAACAAAAAGCTGGCTACTGATCAGAGAAAATAGATCAAAATTTAAAAATCAAAAATCAAAATTTTGGTAGCCACTCCGTGGCTGGATAGTTTTTAAATTTTACATTGTCATTTTGCACTTTGCATTTTGATCTTTGAATTTATTGGAGGATTATGGGTCGCAATTTCATCTACACAAATTCAAGCTCCTATGACTTGGGGGCAAAAAAACGCAGTATTGGTCGAAAATTAATGATTGGGCCAAAAGCCGTGCGCTTTATTGCAATCATAATTTTTGGTGCTATGGGTGTTTTGTACTTGACCCAAACCACCAATGGTGCCGGTCAAAGCCTGGGAATTAGGGAATTATCATCTGAAAAGTCACAACTGTCTGAAGAGTATGACCGCTTAAGGATCGAAGAATCGCGCCTTGAATCATTAAATGTAATAAATCAATCAATAAACCCACAAACTGCCGCTCCAAATCAATCACCTACACTTGTTCCAACAACCAGTGTTAATCATCTTCCAAACTGATTTTCGAACTAAATTTTCAATCTATTAATGAATGATTCTGATTTTGCCACAAGGGTAAAAATTATCTCCTTGATCTCTTTTTCGCTTTTTTTGTTGCTTTTTGTGCGATTGTTTCAAAAAAGTGTTTTGGAGCACTCAGGTTATGTCGCCAAAGCCAAAGAACAGCAACAATTTTCTCAAATTGAGCTTGGGCAGCGTGGAAAAATTTATTTTCATGACTCCTCACTTGATTTGGCAAAAAATTATGCGATGGCTTACGATATAAAAAGTTTTGCTCTTTTTGTTGTGCCAAAAAATATAAAAGATAAAAAGTTTGTGGCTTCAAAGCTTGCTCCTTTCATCGGTGAATCAGAAATGGAAATTTTTGTCAAAATTGATAATGATAAAAGTTATTTGCCGGCACTTAAAAAAGATCTTTCATACGACGAAGCCGACAAAATTGAATCTTTAGATATTCCAGGTGTTTATGTTTTGCCGGAATATAAAAGATATTATCCTGAAAGCGATTTTTCATCCCAAATTTTAGGGTTTGTTGATAAGGAAGGGGATGGTAAATACGGATTTGAGGGTTATTATGACAAAGAGTTAAAGGGGTCATCGGGAAAAATTACCGGTGAAAAAGATACTTTTGGTAGAATTATTTCTTTGCTCTCCGAGGAAAAACCGCAAAATGGTACGAGTTTTATACTTTCAATCGATCGGGCAGTTAATTTTTATATTTGGAAGACATTAAGCGAAGCAATTAAACAATATCAAGCGGAATCAGGAATGGTTGTTGCAGTTGAAATTGAAAGCGGAAAAGTTATCGGTATGGCAGCAAGTCCTTCATTTGATCCAAACAAATATCAAGATTATGCCAACAGCAATCAACAAGAATTATTCAAAAATCCGCTGATTGCAAATTCTTACGAGCCGGGAAGTATTTTTAAGCCGATAATTGTTGCTTCGGGACTTGATTCGGGAAAAATCACTCCGGAATCAGCCGGTAATTTTGGAGCGTCTGTTGATGTTTCCGGTTTCACAATTCACACCGCTGAAAATAAGGCCTTTGGTCATGAGACAGTTGGCGAGATTTTAAAACACTCTGATAATGTTGGCATGGTTTGGGTTGGCGAGCAAATTGGGAGCCAGATAATGTACGATTATATTGAAAAATTTGGTTTGATGAAAAAAACTGGTATTGACCTAACTGGCGAAAATACTGGTATTGTTCAAAAATTGAAGGATTGGGGAAAAATTGGACAGGCAACTGTCACCTTTGGACAGGGAATTTCTGTCACCCCAATTCAGCTTGTTATGGCCTACGCCGCAATCGCCAATGGCGGAGTTGCAATGCAGCCAAAAGTTGTTGATAAAATTATTAATAGCAATGGTGAAATTTCTGAAGTTGAGCCAGTTGAAAGTGGTCGAGTAATTTCGGAAAAAACGGCGTCAGATTTAAAAAAAATGCTAATTGATGTCGTAGAAGAGGGTTACGGAAAAAAAGCCGGCGTTCCCGGTTTTTGGGTTGCCGGGAAAACCGGAACGGCGCAAATTGCCGATCCATCAACCGGAAAGTATAGTGAAGGAATTTTTAATCACTCTTTTGCCGGTTTTGCACCAGCGGACAATCCAAGATTTGCTCTTCTTGTTGAACTTTCAAAACCAAAAAATGCCAAATTTGCCGAGTCATCAGCGGCGCCGGTTTTTGGCAATATCGCCTCATATCTGCTAAACTACTATTATCGAATCAGCCCAAATAGATAGACGAGAAAGTATGATTCCATACAAAACCAAAGTCAATAAAGTTTCTGGTTCGAACTTGGGCGAGGTATACAAATCAGCTTGGAAATTTTTTCATCAAATTGAAAAATCAACAAAACGAAAAGCGTATATTAGGAGCACGTATTTTAAGAAAGATAAAGTATTCTTTGATTTTTATTGGGCTCATCTTAAGGACAAGTCACCAAAAGAGAGATTCAAAAGATTACAATTTTTTGCCGCGGCGATAGAAGTTGTTAAAAATTCAACTAGCAAACCGTCAATAAAAATAAATCCGAATAAGAAATCTGAAATTCTTTATCGCTTTGCCGGGCTGACAAAATCAGGTGAACTGTTTATTGTTCAGGTCAAGGAAAATAAAATTAGCAAGCGAAAATACTTGATGTCTTGTTTCCCGGTGGAATAAAAAATCCCCCGCCTAAGTGAAGTATATAAACTTCTGGCCGGAGATTTCTTACTTATATTATAGCAAATAGAAATATTTTGTCAAGAGGAGAAATTATGATCAAGAAAAATACAAAAATGGTTTTTGAGGACGGAAACTTTATCGAAGAGTTAGTCGGTGGAGTTCCATTATCAGAAGGTGAAGTTGTCAATGTCAAAAAAAATGAGGAAGTCGTTAAATATACGGTCGTAAAGAAAACCGTTGATTTTATTTTTGAAGGTAATGATCAAACTGCAAATATAATTTATCTTTTAAAGAAAATCTAATTTGATACTGATGAGACGGAAAATATTAAAAATTATTGAGAGCTATCTCCAGTTTTTAGCGAGGTGGAAAGTTAGACGAGCCAAGCCAAAAATTGTAGCGATTAGCGGATCATACGGAAAGACGCTGACGAAAGAAGCGGTTTTTTTAGTTCTTTCAAAAAAGTTTGGCAAAGATGTCGGGAAAAACTGGGGCAATATGAATTCAACACTTGGTTTGCCGCTGGCGATTTTAGGACTCAAAAATTACACTTTTGGAGCCGGGTTTTTGCTGGATCTTATTAAAGCCAAATGGGGTTTTTTCTTTCATAAATTGCCAAAAATACTAGTCCTGGAACTAGGAATCGACAAGCCGGGAGAAATGGGTAGGCTTTTAAAAATTGTTACGCCAAACATTGCAGTAATTACTGGTATTTCTGAAACTCACCTTGAAGGATTCATGAATATCGACGGGGTCAAAAAAGAGAAGGAATTGCTTCTGCACGCCTTACCGAAGGATGGAATTGCAATAATTTCAGCCGATGACGAAAATTCAAAAAATTTTGAGATTAGCGAAGGTGTTAAAATAATTTTTGTCGGCAAAAGTGGCGACATTTCTTATTCCAATTTAGAAGTTTCGATTTCCGGCACGACTTTTGATTTGAAAATTGGCGGTCAAATAATTCAAATCAACTCAAAACTTCTAGGCCGGCATCAAATTCAAGCACTTCTGATTGCTTCTGCCGTTGCTAAAGAACTTGGTGTTGAAATTGAAAAAATCAAATCGGCACTTGAAGAAATTATGCCGGAAAAAGGCCGAATGAATCCATTGAAAATCAAAAATGGGATTGTGATAATCGATGATAGTTACAACTCTAATCCAAAATCAGCCGAAGAAGCATTGTCAACTCTTTCGAAAATAAAATATTCTGGTCGGAAAGTTGCCGTTTTGGGAAATATGAATGAGTTGGGTAGTTATGAAAAAGAAGGTCATTTGCGAGTTGGCAGGGTGGCGGGGAAAATTGTTGATCTTTTGATTGCGGTTGGTGACAATGCGCAGTTTATCGCGAGAGGAGCCAAGGAATCAGAAAATCTAAAAAATCAAATTGTCACTTTTAAAACAACAGATGAAGCAATTAGAGAGATTAAAAATTACCTTCATCCAACTGATCTGGTTTTAGTTAAGGGCTCGCAAAATCGCGTTCGTTTGGAAAAACTGATAAAATATTTAATAGACGATGACAAATTTGCTGAAAAAGTTTTAGTTCGGCAGGAGAGGAAATGGGAAAATAGATAAAATTGAAGTAAAAACCACCACAGATCTATTTGCACTGATAATCACAGATTTAGAATCATCAGTGAGTATCTGTGACGATAGATCAGTGAGAGTTTATAATTCATAGGAATTTAAGAAAGGAAATATGGAACAAATTGTCTTATCGAAAAATGAATTCATTCGCCTTTTTTGGCTTTCGGGGCTTTCATTTTTGGTTGCAATGATTTGGACGCCGCTTTTTACCAATTTTCTTTATAAATACAAATTAGGTAAACGAATTCGTGAAGATAAAAACACACCGATTTTCTCCAGAATGCACGCTCACAAAGCCGGCACTCCTACAATCGGTGGGGTTTTAATTTGGATAACGGTTTTAGTTATTACTTTAATCTTCAATTTAGAGCGCAGAGCGACATGGCTTCCGCTTTTTACTTTGGTCTCCGCCGGTCTCATCGGTTTAGTTGATGACTTAATGAATGTTTACGGCGTCGGTGCTCATGGCGGCGGCTTGCGATTTCGGCAAAAATTTCCACTTTACGCTTTGGTTGCCGCCGTCGGCGGTTGGTGGTTTTATTCCAAACTTGGTTGGCATACGCTTCATGTCCCAGGATTTGGCGATTTTTCAATTGGGGCATGGTATATTCCATTATTCATTTTAGCACTTGTTTGGGCAGCTTTTGCTTCAAATGCAACTGATGGACTTGATGGACTTGCGGGTGGAATTTTTGCTTTGGCTTATGGAGCTTATGGCGTTATTGCTTTGACACAAGGAAAAATTGAACTTGCACTTTTTTGTGGCACGGTAATGGGCGCACTTCTGGCATTTTTATGGTTTAATATTAACCCAGCCCGATTTTTTATGGGCGATACCGGCTCGATGGCGCTTGGATTTACTTTGGGAATAATTGCATTTTTAACTAACTCAATCGTTGTTTTTCCGATTATTACTTTGGTATTTACCATTGAAGGATTATCATTTTTAATCCAGCGCTTTTGGCGGATAACTTTTAAGCGAAAATTATTTTTGTCTTCGCCGTTCCACCATCATCTCGAGGCGATCGGCTGGCCGGAGCAAAAAATTGTTATGCGATTTTGGGTCATCGGCGCCGCCTCATCAGTCATCGGTTTAGCAATTGCCTTGTTTGGGCGGGGATTGTAAATTTTTATTCTGCTGGATTGTAAGTCGCGACGATTTGATGGACTAGATCTTTGGCGGTGGCTTTTGACATTGTACCGTATTTTTCATTTACAGAAGTGCCGTATTCAATTTTAACATTTTCATCAGCTGGCGAGATCAGAAAAAAATCATAATAATATCCAGCTGAAGCGGCTTCGGTGTGCATGCCGTTTGGCGTGTAGTTGACTCCGGCGGCGGTGACGGTATCAGTTGGGCCATTGGTCCAATCAGATCCAACGCCGGTTCTAAAACAGGCGGAAGCGTCATTTTCAGTTGGAACTTTGCCAACCAGAACATAATAATTGTCAGTTGAAATCTTTAAACATTTTGAATTTTTTAGATCACTTGCTTTTGGATCACCCATATCCTCAACTTTCGCCTCTTTTGGATAATTGATCATATAACTTAACTCGTAGTTTTTGTAAGTTGGCCAATCAATGTTTGTATTTCCAGGATTTTCACTCGAATCAGTCGGACTTTCTTCTGTTGTTGCCTCTTCTTTGGCTTTGTCTGACGAATTATTTTCTGCGACTTCGTTCGCTTTTTTTTCATCATTTCTATGAATAAAATATCTCGCAAGAACATATCCTCCTGCCCCCAAAATCGTCAATCCCAAAACACAAACAACAATAATTACCACCACCTTTTTCGACATACTCCTCCTT
>CAZVFH010000019.1:0-16710 GCA_964626415.1 uncultured Candidatus Saccharibacteria bacterium | reverse complement strand
GCATTAAATCCAAGTGCCGAAAGCGCCGATTTCATACGGGTTATATGACCGTGGTGATTCGCTCCCCAAATATCAACTAAAAGATCGGCACCACGATCAAATTTATCCTTGTGGTAGGCAATATCGTTAGCGAAATAAGTTGGCGTTTTATCATTGTCAGAGCGCAAGAGAACACTCTCGCGATCGTTTGGATCAAGTTCGTCGGCGATAAACCAAAGCGCTCCTTCTCTTTGCGCCGTGTGATCCCCTTTTTTTAACGATTCGACAATTTCCAAACTCTTTCCAGAAGAGAGAAAATCACTTTCGTAGACAAAACGATCAAAATTAATTCCAAGAAGTTCAATATCTTCTTTGATTTTTCTAATTGTTTTTTCTAGTCCAAAACGAACAAAAAATTCTGTCAGTTTTCCATCTGATAATTTTATAATTTCGGTCTTTTGCTCTTTTTGAATTTCCTCCGATGAATTTTTACAAAAATCTCCGGAATAACCGTTTTCCGGAAAAGGCAGATTCCCCTCTTTTTTCTTCAAATACCACCAAAGAAGCGTCTCGCCAAAATGGTTTATCTGATTACCACTGTCATTGACATAAAACTCTTTTTCGACTTGAAAACCTTGCCAAGAAAGAACATTGGCGATAACATCGCCGATCGGACCACCGCGGGCGTTGCCGATATGAAGCGGACCAGTGGGATTTGCTGAGATAAATTCAACGATCGCTTTTTTGTCTTTCCCTATATTTGACTTTCCAAAATCAACACCAGCCGATAAAATTTCTGAGAGTCCAGAAAGATAATGTTTTTTTGAAAGATAAAAATTGATAAATCCGGTGCCGGCAACTTCAACTTTCTCAATCTCTTTTGCTGAAATATTTTTAACGATTTTTTCCGCAATTTCTTTTGCCGATTTATTTTCTTTTGCAGATATCAACATTGCAACATTAGTTGAAAAATCACCAAATTTTTCATTTTCCGGTTGCAATAAATCAAACTCCGCCGGAATTTCAAATCCGGATTTTTTAACAGCTTCGACTAATTTTTCTCTGATATTTATTGACATATTGTTATTGTTTTGATAATATAAAAGTGGAGGTCAGTAAAATGGACTACAACCAAAACACGTCCAGATTAGCGGCATTGATAGCAATACTAATTGCGTCTTGTATTGCGACTTTAATTGGATACAAATTTTATGTTGATGTACAAAATGCTAACCCTAGACCCAATTATCACGGAATTATTTTCGATAAGATGAAATCTGATCTCAATCTCCGACCGATTACTGACGATCCTGTTTCAGCGAATGGACACTGGCAGATTTGGCTGGAAAAAAACGATATTCGACTGGTAATTGTTGACAAAAATGTTGTCATCGCTGACAGAAAATACAAACGAATCCAGTAACATTCCATCCGCTTCCCGCGGATGTTTTTTGCTCAAACCACTTGATAAACTTTATAACTTGACAAACTTTCGACTTGACGCCGCATTTACATCTTACTTAATTATTACTATAATGTAAATATAAAACATTATTATCAAATCTGTCTGTCATCCCGAATTCATTTCGGGATCTCAGCAATCGATTACTGAGATGCTGAATCAAGTTCAGCATGACGGCTATGCAGTACTGGAAAAACAGAATGAAATTTGGAATCAAGAATCCACTGAATTTGATGCCGAAAATCCGCAAACATAAATTTAACAGAAAAAAACTTCTGAAGGTTTTTTTGTATTCATTATTGTTTTTTACTCTTTTTGCTTCAGCAACTTTTGCTTGGTTTGCCAAGGATTTACCAACGCCGGCAAAAATCGCCAAAATGCGCCCGAGCCAATCAACTAAAATCTTTGATCGAAATGGTACACTTCTTTATGAAACCGGCGAACTCAAACGAACACTCGTGACTTCTGACCAAATGTCGCCACTTGTCAAGCAAGCAACAGTTGCAGTCGAGGATCAACAATTTTATAGTAACTACGGAATAAATTTTCGCGGCGTCGCCAGAGCGGCATTTCGCGACATTTTTCATATCGGTTCTGGAGTTCAAGGCGGATCAACAATAACTCAACAATATGTTAAAAACGCTTTGCTTTACTCAAAACAAACAATTGCCAGAAAAATTAAAGAGGTAATTTTAGCAATTGAACTTGAGTTTATGTACTCAAAAGATCAAATTTTAACGATGTATTTAAATGAAATTCCTTACGGCGGACAAACTGCGGGAGTTGAAGCCGCGTCGCAATTATATTATGGAAAATCAGCCAAAGATATAAGCTTGGCGCAAGCAGCAACTTTGGCGGCCATTCCCCAAGCACCAACTTTTTATTCCCCATACGGAACACACACTGATCGATTAATATATCGCCGAAATTATGTTCTTGATCAGATGGTCAAAATGAAATATATCACCAAGGAACAAGCCGAAGAAGCGAAAAAAGAGGATACGACAACCGTCGGTGTTTCGGTGAAACCACGCCGACAAGCAATGCTTGCGCCTCATTTTTCGATGTATATTTTGGAACAAGCATCAGCTGAATTTGGCGAGCAACGAGTTGAGAAAGAGGGGCTTTCAATTACCACTTCACTGGATTATAATTTACAAAAAACAGCTGAAACGGCGGTGAATAATGGGATGGCAAAAGTCGGGAAATATGGTGGATCCAATGGCGCGCTCACCGCGATTGATCCGAAAAACGGACAGGTCTTGGCGATGGTTGGCTCAAAGGATTTTTTTGACACAACAATCGACGGCAATGTCAATGTCTCTACCTCCCTTCGCCAGCCAGGATCATCTTTTAAACCTTATGTTTATGCCACCGCCCTAAAAAGAGATGATTTTTCGCCAAGCAGAATATTATTCGACCTGACAACCGATTTTGGTGGCGGCTACGTCCCCCATAATTATGATAATAACACTCACGGTCCGGTTACTGTTAGACAAGCGTTGTCAAATTCATTAAATATTCCAGCGGTAAAAACTACTGATCTTGTTGGAATTGATAACATTTTAACCACCGCATCTGATATGGGAATTACCTCACTTACTGACCGAGATCGCTACGGTGACTCGCTCGGTCTTGGTGTTGGGGAGATTTCCTTGCTTGAACACACAAACGGTTTTGCTGTTTTTGCAAACAATGGTAATCACCATGATATTCACCCGATTTTGAAAGTTACTGACAAAGCAGGAAAAACCATCTACGAATATAAGCAAGAAGATGATAAAGGCACCCAAGCGCTCGATCCGCAACTTGCCTTTGAGATGCAAAATATTATGTCTGACAACGCCGCACGCGGCATGGTTTTTGGGACCAGATCTCCGCTAGCATTTTCCGATCGTCCAGTTGGGGCAAAAACTGGAACAACTTCTGATTTCCGCGATGCCTGGACTGTCGGCTACACCCCATCGATTTCTGTCGGTATTTGGGTTGGAAACAATAATAACAAAGCAATGTCCAGAGGCGCCGATGGCGTTGTTGTTGCTGCGCCAATTTTTCATGAATTTATGGTAAATTTCAATAAAGATAAACCGGTTGAACAATTCGTTGCACCTGAAGGAATGTCAACTATTACAGTTGAGCGATATTCCAATAAACTGCCAACTGCCTATTCTAAAGTAACAACAACCGATATTTTTGCAAAATGGCAAGTTCCAAAAGATAAAGATGATGTAAATATTGCAATCAATGTCTGCAAAGCCAACGGACTTCCTGCGCCTGATGGGACTCCGGCAGCACTTGTCGAAACCAAAGTATTTTCTAATATTCATTCAGAGAGACCAAAAAACCCAAATTGGGAAAATCCGGTTATCGGTTGGGCACAGGCGGCCGGGCTTTATGCCCCGGCACCAAGCGGGTCGTGTGATGTTAATAATATCGCTCCGCCAATTACTGTATCAATTACTTCGCCAACTAATGATGCGACTGTTAGTGGAACTGGCTCCTTGTCAGCGACGGCCAGTAATTCTGCAAATGTTTCAAAAATTGAATTTTTTATTGATGGAGTCAGTGTTGGATCCGACTCATCATCACCATATTCAGTAAGTTACAATTTTGACGGTCTCTCAACTGGTCGCCACTCGTTAACGGCAATTGCAACTGATGTTAATGGCGTTGCTTCGCAAGACCAAATTTCCTTTGCTTCAATTCACGGCGGAATGTCAATAACTGGCACTTCCGCAAGTGGAGTAACTTCAAATTCGGCAACGATTACTTGGACAACGGCAATCTCCTCAACTTCGCAAGTTTTTTATGATACTGTTTCGCACACAAATTACAACGAATATCTTTACCCATCGAGTAAAAATAGTTCTCTCGTAACTTCACATACGATTAATTTGACCGGACTAAATCCTTCGACAACTTATCACTTTCGCGCCGTCTCAACCGCCGACCTAAACATCGAAAGCTCCAGCGATTTTACTTTCACGACTGGAAGCTAAAGATTCCGTCATTTCGAGCCCTGAGCTTGTCGAAGGGCGAGAAATCTACCTTTTGTTGTCTTTTTAGCAAAAATCCGCAATTCCATTGCGGATTTTTATTTCAAAGACCGGAACAAAAAATACTTTTTATTTCTCTCCAAGCAAATCATCTATGATTTCTCTTTCTCTTTGTTCTTGTTCTTTTTTGGCTGATTTAGACAAAAATTCCGTATCGCTATCAATACCAATAAGTACCCTAGAAAAAACTCTAAACAATATTGTAGCGTATCTATCGGAAAGTGGATTCCCATCAATGTTCCCAAAATATCTGATCACACCGTCATCAAGCTCTATTTTATCAAGAGAGTAACTATGACCTTTAACTTTACCGAAAATAGTCTCGAAACCTTTTTCCTTCACAATATGATGAGAAAGTTCACCAATCTCTTTAATGACTGCCGTGTCCTTTATCTCCAAACGTTTATGCCATTCTTCGCGATTTTTACTTGCTTCTCCCATCACACTTCCTTCCGGCATCCAATTATCAATTATTTTTTGTTCTCCTTCACTCGGCTCGTGACCATCTTTTCCTTCACCCATATTTCCTCCTACAAATTTAAAAATATACTACTTCTATTTTAATTGTAGTAGTAGTAGTAGTAGTCAAGGGCTGGAAAGTTTTTTCTAAAACAATTTCAACCAAAGTATTAAATTATCATTTACAGAAATAACAATTCTAAAAACTTTGTAACTCGTCGCAATCAGATTTTGACCGATTGGTCAAAATCTGATTGCGAAAATAATGGAAAGAAAAATTAAATATTTGTAGATGAAAAATTAAAATTCTAAATATTTTTTAATTATTTCACTGATATTTTTGTAGTTTAAATTAACAAAATAACCCAAATTTTCGGCTTCTTTTTTTCGTTTGTCGCTTCCTGCGACTTTGCGAATTTCGCCGGTTAATCCAACTTCACCAAAAAAAGCAATTTTTTCTTTTAGTGATTTATTTTTAAATGATGATGCAATTGCCAAACAAACCGCCAAATCGGCTGCTGGCTCCGAGGTGCTAATTCCACCGACGACGGAAAGATAAATGTCTTGATTTCCAAGTGAAAGTCCGGCGCGTTTGGTTAAAACCCCGATTAAAATATTCAAACGATTTAGGTCAAAACCCGAAGTCGTCCGACGCGGATAGCCAAAAACAGTTGGCGTTACAAGCGCTTGAATTTCAACTAATAGCGGACGCGATCCTTCAAGTAAAACCGCTGTTGCACTACCAGCGACATTTTTGCTCTCTGACAAAAAAATTGCGCTTGGATTTTTTACTTCCGTTAGCCCGAATTCACTCATCGTCAAAACGGCAATTTCATCAGTTGCGCCAAAACGATTTTTTACCGCCCGAACAATTCTTGCCTCGTGATTTCTGTCGCCCTCGATATATACCACAACATCAACCAAATGTTCCAAAATTCGCGGCCCGGCGACGATTCCCTCTTTTGTAACATGACCTATAATGATAATTGCCACCGAGTGTTTTTTTGCCAAACGCTGCAACAAAATTCCGCACTCTCTGACTTGATTTTGGCTTCCGGCAGTTCCTGATGTTGAATTAACATATACTGTTTGGATTGAGTCAATAATGACCACTCCCGGAGAAATCTCTTCTATCATTTGCTCGATATTTGAAATGTCGGAAATCGCAGAAAAATTAATTTTTTCACTGGAAATTTTCAATCGGTCGGCGCGGATTTTTATTTGCTCAGCTGACTCTTCACCGGATAAATATAAACTATCTTCTAATTTTCCGGCAATTTGTAAAAGTAATGTTGACTTTCCAATCCCCGGCTCGCCACCAAATAAAACAACTGATCCCGAAACAATGCCACCACCAAAAACTCGATCAATTTCTGAGTATCCGGTTTCAATTCTGACCTTTTTTGACAATAATAAATCGGAGAGTTTTTTTGGTGAGATTTTTTCCGCCAGAGAATCAGTCAAAACTTGCGATTCCTTCATCTCTTTTATCGAATTCCATTCACCACAGGAAGAACACTTTCCGCTCCAAGTTGAAAATTCATTGCCACAATTCTGGCAAAAAAATAATATTTTTTCCGACTTACTTTTCATGTTTTTTAATATCAATTATTTGTAAATCGATATAATGTGCGCCATTCCAGAAGTTCACTTTCGGAACATATACCACATCATATCGATTGCCGATAGTTATTAATTGTAAATCAAGATCATGATTAAATATTACTCCTTTTAACCAACTTTTGCCATATTTAAATCTAAGTTGTAAATGTTTATTTTCCTTGCCGACAGTTCGGTGAGAAATCAACTCTAAGTTTTCTGTTAAAAAAACCGGCCTTGGATTTCCAATCCCAAATGGTTCTAATTTTTCCAAATTCTTAAATTGCCCAATTGAGATTCTTTTTGGATCAAGAACTAGATCGATCATTATTTTTGCTAAAAGTAACTCATCAGAGATATTTTTGTTTGCGAAGCTAATGATATTTTCAGAAAATTTTTGAAAATTTTTTTCTTTTAAATGAACTCCGGCAGCGCCAGTGTGTCCCCCAAAACTTGTTAAATATTTTTTGCAATTTTCAAGCGCCTCGATGATATTAAAACCGGATATACTTCTGGCGCTGCCGGAAAGATCGGACTTTTCGGAAGTAAATAAAATTGTTGGCCGCATATACTTTTCAACAATTCGGTTGGCGACCGGACCGATGACTCCCTTTTGCCAATGTTTGTTGAAAAGAATAATTATTTTATTTTTTATTAAATCATTTTTTTCGATTTCTTTGACAGCTTCTGAAAAAATCTTTTCCATCTGATCCTGCCGTATTTGATTTTGCTCGTCAAGATGAGTCGCCAAGTTTTCCGCTACTTTTTTATCATCAGTGATTAAAATTTCAAATGATCCAGTGGCATGATCGATTCTTCCCGGCGCGTTTATTCGTGGACCAATTTGAAACCCAACGGTATACGCGTCAATTTTTTCCGCCAAGATTTTTGCCTGACTATACAATTTTTGCAACCCAATATTTTTAGTTTTTCTGAGAACTTTGAGGCCAAATTTTGCGATAATTCGATTCTCATCGATTAACGGCACGACATCGGAAATTGTCGAAATTGCAACCAAATCAAGATTCCATTTCAAAAATCTTTCGTCAATAATTTTTGGATAATATTTCGAAAGTCCTTGAACAATTTTAAAGACCACGCCGGCTCCGCAAAGTTCACGAAACGGGTATTTTGAAAATTTAGTTTTCGAATTTATAACTGCAAGTGCTTTTGGTCCGCCAGCTGGCGGATTCTCTGCCGGTTCGTGATGATCGGTAATAATTAAGTCACAACCTTTTTTCTTGATATATTCTGAAAGTTCAAACTCTCGAATCCCCAAATCAACACTAATAATTAATTTACCACCGGCAGAAATTAAATAGTCAATTCCGGATTTGTTAAATCCGTATCCGCCGGAGCGAGTTGGAATATACACTACTGGTTGGCAGCCCAAAACTTTCAAAGTTTTGTAGAGTAGCGCGGCACCAGGGATTCCATCGGCGTCATAATCAGCAAAAATTCCAATTTTTTCTTTACTTTTAATTGCTTGACAAATTCTTTTAATCGCGACCCCAAAATCCGGCAAAAGTTCCGGATCATGAAAATCTCTATCAAAATCAGGATCCAAAAAATCACCGACTGATTTATTATCAACCGAAATTCCCCGATTATAAAGTAGCTGTTTTATTACATCATTATACTTTTTATCCCGAACCTGCCAGATCTTATTCATTATTTTTTTTGCGATTATAAATTTTTGATTTTTAAATTTATTTTAAATTGAAAATTTTACCTGCCTGCCGGCAGGCAGGAATTTTGAATTTACTTATAATACGCCCAGCCGTTTATTCGGACATCGACATATTCACGAATGTTGGCACGATAAGCAACTAAAATTTTTTGCAAATTTTCCAGTTGCGTTTCTGCGGGTCTGGTTGTATCAAATTTAACATAAAAACCAGCCTCGGTGTAAACATACAAGTCAAAAGTTGTTTCCGGAACTTGCCAACCGGAAATTTTGATATTTGTTGTAGTAAAAAATTTTTCATTAACTATGTTTGCAAAAGCAACAAACTCTTTTGAAAGAATTTTTTGACCGATTTTTGTTTCAATATTCTTTTGGTCCGTAATGTGAATTATCTCAGAAAAATCACTTTGGCCAATCTCTTTTACCACTTCGCCGGTTTCATCAACTAAATAAAACTTGTTTTGTGACTGCCAAACAATACTCGGCTTTTTTTCCAAAACAACAATTTTCAGTGCATTTGGAATTCCACGGTATATTTCAACATCAGAAATTATTGGCGATGCTTTTTTAATAGAATTTTTTACCTCTAAAATATCGAATCTGAAAATATTTTTCCCTAACGGAGCATGATTAATAATCTCTTCTTTCTGTGATAATAAATTTCCCTCAACAAAAACTTCTTTTACATTGAAAAATGAAGAATAAAAAAATGACCAAATTATGAATAATACAATCAATAGCAAAAAAATATTACCCCAAAATTTTAGCGGCAAATTTATTATTGGGTTAATACCATATTTGACTTTTTCTGATACAAAAACCGGCGTGCGACCAGAAACACGCTTTTCGCTTCTCTGATATTTTTGCCAATTTTTTTCCCTCATAGTTCTATTAAGTTAACAAAATTCAGCGACTTTTCAAGAATGAATGACCTGCCTCGCCAGACTTCGGCGAGCTCAGTCGAGTCGCAGGCGGGCGAATATCCGAATAACTAATGACGAATGTCAAATAAATTCCTATTCGTTATTAGTCATTAGAAACATTCGTCATCCATTAGTGGACACTACCACTTTCCCACATACTCAACTTCTTCCTCTAAATTAACTCGGTACTCTGCACGAACTAAGTCCTTCATTAAACCAGCAAGACGACGAATATCATCGGCAGTAGCATTTTTCCGATTGATAATAAAATTGGCATGTTTTTTTGAGACAATCGCGTCTCCAATTTTTAAATGCTTAGCCCCACTTTTATCCAAAAGAAAACCGGCTGACTCCTCTTTTTGTATCCCCGGATTTTTAAAGAAACATCCGGCATTTTTGCCGTCAAGAGGCTGAGTCCTTTTTTTTGTCGAAAAATTTTCCTTCATCTTGTGGAGAATTACATCTTTTCGACTTCTTGCGAGTTGTATTTTCAAAGATAATATCACCGGTTTATTATCAGATAAATGTGATTTTGAAAATTCTTTGAGCTTTGAAGTTCTGTAATCAAATTCAAGCCAACCCTTATTTTGGCGAATAATTTTTGCTTCTCTCGCTTTGTTTCCGGGCAATATTATAGTTACTGATTTAACAAAGTCACCAATGGAATATCCAAACGCTCCAGCATTGCCATAAACTGCCCCGCCTATTGTTCCGGGAATTCCAAATAAAAATTCCAAGCCGCCGAGATCTCTTGAAGCGGCTTCAACCAAAAGTTGATTTATTGGAACACCGGAAGAAACAATCACTTCAGCTTTTTCTTGTGAGAAAACAATATCTTTGACTTCGTTTTTTATCACAACACCGGGAAAACCCATATCGGAAAAAACCAAGTTGTACCCCCCACCAAAAACAAAATAAGGAATTTCTTGTCTTGACAAAAATGAAATAGCATCAACCATTTGTTCTATGGTCCCTGCGCGAAAAAAATAATCAGCGACCCCGCCGACACCAAAAGAGGTAAAATCCCGCAAAAGGACATTTTCCTCAATTTTATCACCAAAATGATCTTTTAGTTCTTCAGATGTTACCATTTCTTCTCCAAAAAACTTTCGCCGATTTTGTAAATTGGCGGGATACCGACAGTTATTAATATGTCATTTGAAGTTAAGTTTTCATTTAAATATTTTAGTATTTTTTCATCATTGTCGATAAAAAGTGCTTTGCCTTTTTTTTCAGTATTTACTAAATCAACGATATCTCGTCCGGAAACCGGTAATTTTTGGTCGCGTCCGGGAACAAAGAAAATTTCTTTAACAATTAATTTGTCAACCAGACGAAAAGCGGCGGGGAATTTTTTTAGCAAAGTTTGTGTCCGTTTATATTGATGTGGCCAAAAAACAACGACTAAATTTTTCTCCGGATATTTTTCTTTTGCGCCAGCAAGAAGGGCAGAAATTTCTGTTGGGTGATGGCCATAATCATCTATTACAATGACTCCATTTTTTTCACCTTTAATTTCAAAGCGCCGTTTGGCGCCGGTGAAATTTTTAATTGCTGATTCCACAATCTCCTTTTTGATATTCAACATTTTAGCAACTGCTAAAGTTGCCAAAGCATTTCTGCGATTATGATCACCGGGCAGATTTAATTTAAAATCAAGAATGCCGGCTTGATTTTTGTCATTCAGTCGATAAAAAACTTTTTTGATATCTGTTCTTTTATTTTTTTCAGCAACTCTTTTTGCATTTTCATCATCACCGCAAATTACTGCTTTGCCATTTTTTTTGATTTTTGATAAAAATTTTTCGAATGCTGAAAGTAAATCTGGGAGGCCGCCGGGATAATGGTCAAGATGTTCTTCTTCGATATTGGTGATTACAGCAATTTCCGGACTTAAATACAAGAAGTTGCGGTCATATTCACAGGCCTCAACAACAGCCCAATCACCTTTTCCTAATCGAAAAGCTCCGCCGATTTCCGAAACATCTTCACCAATAATTACAAACGGATCGAGTCCTGCTTTGATTAAAGTTAACCCAATCATTGAGGCGGTTGTTGTTTTCCCATGAGTTCCGGAAACCGCAATAACTTTATAATTTTTTACAAGATCTGCCAACATTTCGCCTCGCTTTATCAGTTTGATTCCCAAACGATCTGCTTCTTTAATTTCCACCCAGCCGGGCGAACTTTCAGTTACTGCCGAAGTGTAGACGACAGCATCAATTTCCGGTTTAATATTTTCCTTTTTGTGTCCGGTCAACTTTAAATCCGAGCCAGTAATTTTATCACCCTTGAGTTCCAAAATTTTTGCAATTGATTTCATCGAAACGCCAGAAATCCCAATAAAATGGTACCACATAATGAAAAATTAAAGATTAAAATGCAAAGATCAAAATGACAGATCAAAATGTAAAAATGTCTGAATAATTTTTGATTTTTACATTGTCATTTTTCATTTTAATTTTTGAATTTTGAATTTTAAATTTGTATTAAATCTTCATACTTTTAATTAACTCTTCATAAACAATTTTAAGACCGTCAGTTTTTGCGGCAGAAAATAAATTCTCACCAAGTTCGGTTTTAATTTTTGGTGAAGAGAAAATTTTACTAATTGCGGAAAATAAAATTGTCGGCGATAAGTTTTTATCTTCGATTAAAATCGTCGCTTTTTTCTCGGCAAAATATTTGGCGTTTTTTTCTTGATGATTAAGTGACGCGTAGGGATAAGGAATTAAAATTGTTGCCTTTTTCATCGCCGCAAATTCGCCCACAATTGATCCAGAGCGAGAAATAACAATGTCGCTTTTGGCTAAAATATCAACTAAATTGTCATCAATAAATTTTTTCGGTTGGTAATTTTTAACTTCTTTTTTCAGCAATTGCCCGCTAATTTTCTCCGCTTCTGAATAATCTGATTCTCCTGTCTGATGAACAACAAGATAATTATCGGCTAATTTTTCAATTGTTTCAAACACTGCCTTGTTTATCGAATGTGCTCCAAGAGATCCGCCAATGACCAGAATCGTTTTTTTAGAACTACCAGTGACTCCCGTTCTTTTTAGAAAATCCTCTCGGATAATAAGACCTGAATTTTGAATATTATTATTTTCTAAGTTATAAACTTCTGGTGGATAAGAAAGAAAAATTTTCTTTGCAAATTTAGAAATTAGCCGGTTGCTTTTCCCCAAAACCGCATCCGATTCGTGAGCAAAAACTGGGATTCGGAAAAACCGCGCGGCATATGCAACCGGCAAAGTCGCATATCCACCTTTGAGAAAAATGGCACTTGGTCGATATTTTAGAATCCAAATTTTTGATTGGATGAAACCAAATATTAGTTTTAGCCCGGCAAGAAAATTTAGAAAATACTTTCCACGAGAAAATTTTCCGGCAGAAATTATTTTGTAGTCGACGCCGGAAAGTTTTGAATAAAAGTTTTTTTCGATAGTCGAACCGACGCCAATGACAACAACTTTTGCTGAATTCTTGGCCAGAAATTTTTGAGCCAAAGCAAAAACCGGCACGACATGTCCGCCCGTATCCGCCCCGACTAAAAAGATTGTCTTTTTTTTCATTTATCCTCTTTAATTACATCACCTTCCGTCGGCCAAAGCAAATTCCCATCCCAATCATAAATAGGCACGATTTTTGATTTATCAACACCTGCTACCATACAGTGAGCGATGTAATTTTTCTCTTGGGAGATTAATAAATTTAATCCTGAAACTTTTCCTTCTGAATTCTCACCTGCGACATAGAATTTCTGCACTTCTGATTTTGAATTTTTTGATTCAACTAAATTTCTTTTGTCTTTTGTCACCACTACTGCACTAATTTTTCTTACATTATATCCATTTTCACTTTTCTCTTGGAGTCCCACCATCACATTGAACATCAGATGATGTCTTCTTGTACCCTGCAATCTACTCCGACCTACAACAAGAAAGATTGGAAAAGGAAACCCCATATAACCAGAAGATCTCTCATTCTGTCCATATTCTTTATCTATATAATTGAAACCACGATCATCTAAAAGTGTGAAATCACCTTCGATAGAAAATAGCCCTTTGTCAGGATTATTGTATGGAGGTACAGGATCGCCATGACCCGCAAAAAAAGTTCTAAAAATTCCTTCTCCTTTCCACATTGGTCGTATTGAATGCAAATATGTGCCGTGAATAACTGTTCCATCAATACTTTCCGGTTCAAAAGATTCCGGTGGAAATTTTGCGATGACTTGTTGGCGTAAACGTTCGGAAATTTTTGGTGGTTTTGAAAGTAAAGCGTTGGGAATTTCAAATTCATTTTCATAATCAAAATCTCCGGCTTCTTGGCGAGTCAACAAATCTTTATCAACCATTTGGTTGATTTCGCCGGCTTCATTGCGGGCATTTATATTTTCCGGCAATTCCGGATTGTAACCTTCTGGTGATGACATAGTTTATTTAAAATATCGAAGAAAAACCCTTACTGATTTTCTTTCACGAGTTTTCACTGATGATTTTATCTGTGTCAATCAGTGACAATAAATCAGTGGTAGTTTTTACTTCCATTTTATCAATCCACCGTATGTTTTGAAATGTTAAGCAGTACTCCAACCCCGGCCAAAAAAGCAATAAGTGAAGTTCCGCCGTAAGAAATAAATGGTAGTGGAACTCCAGTCATTGGCACAATCGCTAGCATTGAAGCCAGATTTATAAAGGCCTGCCAAATAATCCAAGTCGTTACACCAACAGCAACCAAACGAGAAAAATTATCAGGCGCATTCTGGGCAATCCGAAAACCACGATAAGCAATAATACAATAAATTAATACTACCACAGATGAGCGTAAAAATCCAAGCTCTTCAACGATTATTGGAAAAATCGAATCAGTGTGTGCTTCCGGTAAATAAAGAAATTTTTGTTTGCTTTGACCGAAACCAAGTCCGAAAAGCCCGCCGGAACCAACCGCGATTAAAGCATTCTGTATATGATAACTCGTGGTTAATGTATTCGCACCAGGATTAAAAAAAGCTGTTAGTCGTTGAAGTCGATATGGCTCAATTTTTATTGCCAGCCACAAAAGAAAAACTCCAAATGACCCGGCAAGAAGTATATTTGAAATTTTTGCACCGGCTGAAATGTAAATCGCTGCAGCAATGACCAAGATAATACTTAATGTCCCTAGGTCTTTTTGAACCAGCATCAATACGGAAATCGCGGACATAATTACCACAAACGGAATGAAAGTTTTGTCAATCTCCTCTTGATTTTTTCTATTCGAAAGCCAACCCGAGAGATAAAAAATCAAAGTTAATTTGGCAAATTCTGACGGTTGAAATCCAACTCCAAATAAATTTATCCAACGATCACTTGATCCTGTTTTACCAAAAATAAAAACTGAAGCCAAAAGCAAAAAGGTGATAAAAAGCATCACACCTGAATTTTTTCTCCAAAGATGAAAATCAACTACTTGAAAAAATATCCAAACGAGAAGTCCAAAACCTAAAGACCAAAACTGTCTGACAAGAAAATATTTATCGCTTGCTTGATCAGTCACTTGTAATGATAAGTATTTTGAAACCGAATATATCATCACAAGACCAAAAGCGATTAATATAAAAACCAGCACCATTAATAAATAGTCAGACCGACCTCGGTTTTTGTATGATGAATTCATGCCTCTACAAATTACAAATAAAGGAATTATAAACTCTCACTGATCCGCCTCGGCGATGCCGCAGGCGAGACGGGTCTATCGTCACACCTGCCTGCCGGCGAGGCAGGGATTTTCACTGATGGTTTTATCTGTGTTAATCAGTGAAAGTAGATCTGTGGTAGTTTTTACTTCAACTTTTTGACAGCTTCCATAAACTTCTCGCCTCGATCTTTGTAATTCTTAAACATATCAAAACTGGCGCAAGCGGGAGAAAATAGGACGACTCCGCTGTTAGTTATTTCTTTCGCTTGGCTGACAATCTTTTCAATAGTTTTCCCGCCGTTGGTGATTTTCGCTTTCACTCTAGTAGAAATCATCGCGTCTTTTATTTTTGCTCCTTCTTTTCCAATCACAATAATATTATTGACCTGCGACTTTGCGATTTCCTTGGCAAGATCTGAAAAATCGGCACCTTTTTCCGAACCACCCAAAATCAAAGTAATTGGAATGGAAAATGATTTTATTGCCGCGATCGTCGGAGTCGGATTTGTTGAAAATGAATCATTGTAATACTTAACTCCATCAATTTCTTTTACAAATTCCAATCGACAAGGAAGTCCTGCAAAATTTTTTACAGCATCTTGAATTATTTCAATTGGGACTTGTAAAATTTTGCCAACGACAGAAGCAGCAGCAATATTTTCTAAATTGTGGCGACCGATTAATTTTATTTCATTCTGACGGCAAATCAACTCATGACCGCCGACAGTCAAATATACCTTTCCATCGCTGTCGACAAAAGCACCATTATCAATTTTTTCTTTCGAAGAAAAAAAGTATTTTTTCGCTTGTCCGAAGTCCTTAAGCCGATATGCCTCCGGATAATCTTTGTTGATAATCGCAAAATCACCTTTTTTTTGATATTTTAAAATCACTCGTTTTGTCGCCCGATACTCCTCCAGCGACTGATGATAATCCAAATGATCATCGGCCAAATTGGTAATGACAGCAATGTGTGGTGAAATTTCCAAGTCCTGCAACTGAAAACTCGAAAGTTCAAAAACCACAATGTCATCTGCCTGAATTTTTTCAATGATATCAAATGAAGGAATTCCAATGTTACCAATCAAAAAGACATTGTTAAATTGTTGTATCCGCCTCGGCGAGCCGTAGGCGAGACGGGTTGTTAAATTATTATTTTTTAATTTTGAATTGTCATTTTGATTTTTGATTTTTGATTTTTGATTTTGCTTTAATATCTCCGATATTAAAGTCGCAGTTGTTCCTTTTCCCTTCGTTCCAGTAACGCCGACAATTTTCGCCGGACAAAAGTCAAAAAACAATTTTGTCGACGAAGTAATTTCACTACCATTTTCTTTTGTTTGCCCGCCGTAGCCATGGCGAAGGCGGGCTTCCTGAATTTCCGGTGTTAAGTATGGAATTCCCGGAGTTCGAACTATAATTTCAAAATCTTTTAAATGAGATAAATAATTCTCCCCTGTTCTAATTTCACATTTCTCTTTTCCAATAACTTCCTGTGCCTCTTTTGACAATTTTTCAATCGGCGCTTTGTCAAGAATAACAAAATCAATCTTGTGCAATCGGAAAAACTTGGCAACTGAAATATTTTCAATTCCCATACCAAGAAGCGCAATTTTTTTGTTCTTAAATCTACTTAAATCCATAATCTTATGATAGCTTAAATTCAGCTTTTTGAAAAGAAAAACTCTGCCAATGCGACAGAGCAAAATTAATTTGTAATGTTTTCTAAGTTTTAACTGCTTCCTGTTCCTCAGCCAAAACTAATGAATCGCAAGGGAATATATGATAAAATAGATGTATATTAAACCAAGGAGGAGTATGTCGAAAAAGGTGGTGGTAATTATTGTTGTTTGTGTTTTGGGA
>CAZVFH010000018.1:0-17100 GCA_964626415.1 uncultured Candidatus Saccharibacteria bacterium | reverse complement strand
TTTGAACTTTGAATTATCAATATTGTAGCGCTTCCCTTACATTTTGTCAATTATTTTCCCGACCGTAAGCGTCGGAGCCGGTAAATTCATCCGCAAAAACTAAATAAAATGAGTACACGATAATAAAAAGTGCAATCAAAATCAAAGTAAATACTGGCGAGGTTAGGTCGGCAATTCCGCCGACGAGAATCGCCGGTAGCGACATTGCCAAATTTATCAGCATTGCGGCGATACCAAAAATCCGACCGCGCATATTTTCATCAGAATTCAAATGTTGCAATGTTTGTGCTGAAATATATACCAGACCAACTGTTCCGCCCATTATTACCATCAATAAAATCGCAAGTATTAGTGAAAAAGAAAAAAACTGGTAAAAATGGTAAAAAGATAATGCGAGCAAGGAAAATCCGCATAAAATGAATCCGACAGTCATTACTTTTTCTTTTTTCCAATTATGAAATTTATTCAAAAGGAATGAAGCAATCAGCATTCCAGCACCGGCAGGAACAATTAGGAGCGCGCCGGCAAATCTTGCTGAAATGCCCAAAGTACTTTCTGAAAATGCTGGCAGAACAACAATAAATGAACCAAGGACAGCCCAGCCGACTACTAACTTTATCGTTGGGGAAAATATTTTTTGGTTTTGCCATATATACGAGAGACCCTCTTTTGTTGCCCGCCAAACCGACACAATACTTTTAGCAATTTTAAAGATTAAAATTCTGTGATTTTCCTTTTTGTCGTAATTTGACATTAGCGAAATTGAAAAAGCCGACAGCAAAAACATCAGAGCAATAATGATAAATAGTATATCCGATCCAACCAATGCTTGCAGTGGTCCGGCAATTCCGTAACCAAGAATCAAGGCGGCATATTGTGAGGTGATATAGACAGAATTTGCCTGTACCAGATTTTCTTTTTTAATAATTAGCGGAATCGAAGAAAGTTCGGCTGGTGAAAAAAATTGAGTTATCGTTGACATCAAAAATACTATTTCTAGAATTGCCAAAGTATTTTCTTTTGATATTAGCAATACCAAAGCAACTAAAAAACGCAAAAAGTTTGTCCAAATTAAAACCTTTTTGCACTGAATTTTGTCAGACAGCACTCCGGAAAAAGGCCCAAAAATTACCGATGGAAGCGCAGTTGCAAGCATTACAAGCGAAACAGTCGTTACGCTCTTTGTCGAATAGTATATATGGAGGATCAGAGCAAAAGTCAACATAAAACCGGCGACTTGCGATAAAATTTGCGCAACCCATAAACGAAAAAAGTCCCGATTTTTTAGAACTGAATAAAAAGTATTTCTCATTTATTTTTTATTTTAATATAGTTCTGTCATTGCGAGGAGCCAACTGAGGATGACTCGTCTACAATTCAACTCCGTCATGCTGAATTTACCTGTCCGCCTTTGGTGGATTTCAGCATCTCAGTAATCGATTGCTGAGATCCCGAAACAAGTTCGGGATGACATAAAATAAATTTAGCAAGTTATTATTTTGTCACTTTTTTTAGTAAAAAATCCAGTGCCTTTCGTCCAGCATCTTTGTCACTTCTGTTGATATTTTCTCTTTTCATTATCTCACCCAAAAGCATCGCTATCTTTAGATTTTTTTCCGCTTGCGGATGCAGTTCCTTTCTAATTTCTGCAATTTCTTTTTTTATACTTTTTAAATAAGCGTCAAGAGAAAGTCCGCGCGATTTCAAATTTTCCTCCATATCAGCAATAGTTCGAGTAATTTCGTCTTCAATAAGCCCATCCGGAAGCTCGGCTTTGAGATGTGGCAAAACTTTATCGATGACCCCTGTCTCAAGTTCCTGCTGATTTTTCGCATTAATTTCATCTTTTAAACTTTTTTCAATTGCTTTTTCCAAATCAGAAAACTTTTTGTGACCAAAATTTTCAGCAAACTTATCATCTGCTTCCGGTAAATTTACTTCCTTTAAGTCAATTAATTTAACTTCAAATTTGGCAATTTTCCCGGCAATTTCTTTCGAGTGATAATCTTTTGGAAATTTAATTTCAAATGTTTTATCCTCTTCTTTTTTCAACCCAACAATTTCCTCTTCGAACCCGAGAATCAAAGTTCCATCGCCTAAAACCAATGGCTGATTTTTTGCCATCATTTCATCTTTTTTTACGCCATCAACAAAACCCTGATAATTTATTTCAGCCCGATCGCCAAATTTTGCGCCGCGATCAACTTCGGAAAATGTTGCTTTTTGCCGTCGCAAATGAAGCACAATTTTTTCAACATCATCTTTTTTAATCTCATCGATTTTTTTTCTTTTTACTTTTGCTTTCGAAAAATCCCCAAGTTTTACTTCCGGCATCACTTCAACTTCGACAGTATATTTTAAATTCTCGGAAATTTCTGATTCAGATAAACCAAAATTTGGATGATTTTCAATTGTAACACTTGGCGGACAAACCGGTGTCAATTTTTTTCCAGTCACAGCCAAAAAATATGAATTTGAAATCGCATTATCAATTCCCTCCGACAAAAGCCGGCCGGAACCAATCGCTTCCTCCAATAATTTTCTCGGTGCTTTTCCCGGACGAAAACCGGGGATTGAAACATCTTTTGATAATTTTTCATAAACCTGTGAAAAATATTTGGCAAGCTCACTCGCCTCAACTTCTATCACAAGTCGGATTTTACTCTTTTTTAGTTTCTCTTCTTTTATTTTCATTTATAATAATTTAAAATAAAAATGTTCGACAACATTATAATTATAATATCAGATTTTTAGATAAAAAAAATACGCTCTAATTGCATGACTTGATTTTAACTGTTACAATTAAATCAGTTAGTGATTTTTTTATCAACAATATAAATAATTATCATTATGATTAACAATGAGACAATCGAAAAAATAATTTTGGCTAGCAAATTGATGCCAAAAAAAGATTTGACGGCAATTGTAGCTGAAGCAGAAGCAAAGAAAACATCGCTGGAGTCGATTGTAGTTGAAAAGGGAATTATTCCTGAAGATACACTTATAAATGAGGTTGCCAAAAGCTACAAAGTGCCAGCAATTAAATTAAGTACTCTGAAAATTGACAAAGAGACATTGAAAACGATCCCTGAAGTCGTCGCCAGCAAAAATCAAATTATTTCATTTGAGCACGACGCAAAGGGAATAAAACTGGCGATGGCAGATCCGACAAACAAAGAAATAGTTGATCAACTGAAAAAAAAGCTTGGAGTGGATATTGAGGTATATTACGCCAGCGAAAAAGAGATCGGCCTAGCTCTTGCTTTATACAAAGACAGGTCATCTGAAACTATAAAGGATATTATTCCTACAATTTCAAATGCTAGTGGAGACGCGCTCAAAAAAGCACCGATAACTCAGATCGTCCAAAAGCTCTTCGAATATGCTCTTGATAATCGCGCATCCGATATTCACATCGAGCCACAAAGAAGTCAGACGGTTGTTCGCTTTAGAATTGACGGCGTATTGCACGACATCGTAATTCTACCTGTTAAGTTACATGAGGAAATCGTTTCGAGAATAAAAGTTTTATCACACCTCCGAACGGACGAACATCAAGCGGCACAAGACGGAAAACTGCAGATAATTTATGGTCAGCAACTTGGAAACACAGATGAAGCTGTATATCTTAAAGGTAGCGGACAAGAGAAGAGCGACGAAAAGAGTGTTGATGTTCGCGTTTCGATCGCCCCAATAACCAATGGGGAGAATATTGTTATGCGACTGCTCTCTGAGCGTGGACGAAAATTTACATTAACCAATCTCGGGCTTTCAGACAATGACCTTTTGAAAGTTAAAAAAGAAATTGCTAAATCATGGGGAACAATTATTTCCGTCGGACCAACCGGCTGTGGCAAGACCACGACGCTTTACGCAATTTTAAAAATCTTAAATCAAAGAGAAGTAAACATTGCAACAATTGAAGATCCGGTAGAATACGACATGGAAGGTGTAAGTCAAATACAAGTTAATCCAAAAACCGATTTGACCTTTGCTAATGGGTTACGCTCGATTGTCAGACAAGATCCGGACATTATTATGGTTGGTGAGATTAGAGATAAGGAAACCGCTGGCATTGCTGTAAACGCGGCAATGACCGGACATTTAGTTCTTACCACACTTCACGCTAATGATGCCGCCACAACATTACCCCGTCTTAATCAAATGGATATTGAGCCATATCTGATCGCCTCAACAATAAATTTGATCGTCGCTCAAAGAATTGTCAGGAGGACTTGTTTAAAATGCGCTGAAAAATTCGAGGAACCCTTTTCGACCTTTGAACAAAATATCGCCCCGGAAACACTGGCAAAATTATTCAAAATAAAACCAAAGTCAGTCACCTTAATAAAAGGTAGAGGGTGTCCAGAATGCCATCAGAGTGGCTACAATGATCGAATCGGTATTTTTGAATTAATGACTATTACTACCGGCATTGAGCAACTGATAATGTCTAAAGCCAATGCAAGCCAAATTGCCGAACAAGCAATAAAAGATGGGATGACAACAATGTTAGAAGATGGCCTCTTAAAAGTTATTGCCGGAATAACAACGCTCGACGAAATTTTAAGAGTAACAAGAGAATAACTACACAGATCTTATACGCAGATAGAACGCTGATAGAAAAATACTTCAAAAACAAAAAAGTAAAAAGGAGAGGGGAAAATGCCAGAATTAAGTCCTAGTGTCTCTAAAAATCAGGCAACAAAAAACACAAGTGTTGTTGTTACAACTTCTGGAGAAAAAACTATTTCTCCTATTATTAGCGATATCAAAAAACCTTTGCCACAAAAACAAGAACCGGTGGAACAAGAACCAGTAAATTTCGAGAAGCCAGAGGCAAAAATAAGTATGGAAGTCCCAAAACTTAAGTTAGATCACGAAGAAAATATTGGAGTAGACAAAAAGACAGATGAATTGAAAAAACCCGAAGACGATAACAAAAAAAAATTACCGGCAGATAAATCGTCCGGATTGAAAAAAGAGATCTCAATTTTTAAGGTTTCTTTAAATGAGAAAGTATTTTTGGCGAAACATTTAGCAACCATCATTAAAGCCGGAATTAGTTTACCTGAATCGCTTCGTATTGTCGCCAAACAAACCAAAGGTAAGATGCATACGGTTTTATTGGATGTTATCACTAAAGTAGAAGGAGGTAAAGCATTGAATGTTGCACTTTCTGACCATAAAAATGTTTTTGACCCTCTGTTTATTAATATGGTCAAAGTCGGTGAAACAAGCGGAACTCTAGACGAAAGCTTGCATTATTTATCGCTCCAGCTAACAAAGGACTCGCGACTTATTTCAAAGGTAAAAAGCGCCTCGCTTTATCCCTCAATCGTTCTGATAACTGCCTTCGTTGTCGGCGGCGGAGTTTCATATTTTGTCCTGCCAAAATTAACCAAGCTTTTCACCTCCTTTGGATCAAAGTTGCCACTTTCAACTAGAATCCTTCTGGCAATTTCGGACAGTATACAAAAATATGGTGTTTATTGGCTTATCGGTTTAGTTGTCGGATTTATCTTTTTTGTCTTAATTCTTAAAATATATCCTATCCGCCACTTGTGGCACAAATTTACTCTCAAAATTCCAATTATTGGCAACTTGATGAAAAATTTAAATCTTGCTCGAATAAGTTTAACGCTCGGGACACTTATGAAAAGCAGTGTTTCTATTGACGAAGCATTAGAAATTACTAAGGGCACGGTATCCTCAATACCATATCAAGTAGCGATTAAAAAGATTTTAGATGAAGTCAGGGGAGGAAAAAGCATCGGAGAAACAATGATTTTAGTTGATCCAAAGAGCCGACTTTTCCCCGGCACATTTTTGGCGATGGTCCAAGTTGGAGAAAAGACCGGCACACTATATGATTCACTGCTTTACACCGCGGAATTTTGCGAAGAGGAAGTTGATAATATTACAAAGGACTTGGCGACCGCGCTCGAGCCAATTTTGTTGATTTTAATTGCAATTGTTGTCGGTTTTGTCGCTATCGCTATTGTTACTCCAATGTATTCAATTCTTGGCGTTGTAAATAAATAACGATGCTGACAAATATTGAAGTAAAAACTACCACAGATCTATTTTCACTAATCAACACAGATGATTCTATCAGTGATTATCTGTGACGATAGATTAGTGAGAGTTTATACTTCCTTGTTTGATTTGTAATTTCGTTAGTAGAAAAGAATTATGAAAAAAGCCTTCACTCTTATTGAATTGATATTGGTTATTGCAATAATCGGGCTTATGGGTTCATTAACGGTACCGATGTATCAATCGTTTCAAGTTACGACAATTCGAGTGACATTTTGCAATGAATTTATTGGTCAATTACACAGAGTAAAGTTGAAAGCGCAATCACTTGAGTATGATGATTCTTGGAGTATTGCAATTGGGTCAGGTCAGAATGTCACAATTTTTAAGGGCAGTGATTTTCAAAATCGCGATCAGTCAAAAGATGAAACAATAAAAATTCCAACTGGCTTTTCCGTCCAAGCCCCGGCGAATGAAATTACATTCTCGAAATTATACGGAATTCCAAATATTACCGGGGAAATATTAATTATTGATTCAAATAATCATAGTCAAGCAATAACAATAAATTCCCAAGGCACAATAGATTACTGACATCCCCTAACGAAATTACAAATTTAAACAAAAGTACAAAAAGTACAAAAATGGATAAAGTTATTTATAAAAAGGAAAGTTATGAAATTGTTGGTTGTTGTTTTGAAGTTTTTAACCAGCTAGGGCCCGGGCACAAAGAAAAAACCTATCAACGAGCGCTAGAGGTTCTGTTCAATGAGAAAAATATTAAACATATCAGTCAATTTTCCATCCCGATAAAAATTAACAACAAGCAAATCGGAAGATGCTATTTTGACTTTTTAATAGATGGAAAAATTGTACTGGAGCTAAAAGTTGGAGATCATTTCCACCGCAGAGATATAGAACAGATCCATTCTTACTTAAAATCCAACAATATTCTTTTGGGCATATTAGTAAACTTTACCAGCAATGGAGCGTATTTCAGAAGAGTATTAAATATCGAATGATTTTTCGTAATTTTGTACTTTTGTTTAAATTTGTAATTTCGTTAGGGAATATATGAAATTTGGAAGAAAAAAACTCGCTTTAATTATCACAACATCATTCTTTGTTGTCGCTTTTGGTGTTGTTGGTATTCTGGCTAAAACCGGAACGATTAATCTAAAAATGCTGGCTGATACTGTCGGCATTAAATCATCGGAAACAAGCCAAAATGTGACAATAACAGTAAAAAAGGATAAAGCTCCAGTTGCCGGTGCTCTTGTTTCTGTTGACGGATCTCCCGCTTCTGGAATCGATCCAATCAGTGGAGGTAGAGCTTCCAGCACTAACACAAACGGCCAAATCATTCTCTCTGTAATATCTGGAAAACATAACTACAGCGCCGGTTTTCCTCCTGATTGCGGGGCGACTGCTAAAGATATTAGTACTCCGCCGCAAACATCAGTTGAACTTAATTTAACCTGCGGCGCAGTTGATACCTCAAAAGCCCATATCTCCGGCAGAATAATTATCAGTGGAACGCTTACTGGAATCGAAGGCGCGGTTGTTTCCACTAACCCAGCAACTTTGACTTTCACTACTGCTACTGGCGGTGTTTATTCACTTGATGTAAGTCCAGACACCAACTACCAAATCTCCGCCTCAAAGTCGGGCTATGAAATGACCGTCCCAAAAATCGAAACCGGATCTATTCCTGCAAACACGACAAAAACAATTGACATTCAGATGAAGGCAATTTCGACTCCAACTCCCAAAGCCCATGTTTCCGGTTGTGTTGTTGACGAAGCCGGAAATAAAATACCCGATGCCAAGGCCTATGTTGATTCGATATCTTTAACGATAGCGACTACCGGTTCTGACGGCTGTTACGGAGCTGACCTTGCTTCGGGATTAGAATATGTAATTTCGGCGAACAAAACCGGCTACCTAACAAAAACATCAGTCAGGACTGGCGGACTTGTGGCTGGTGAAAACAAGACGCTTGACAATATTATTGTCAAAAAAGTCCAAGATGCCGCCAACTTTGATATTTATGGCAAGATCACACTAAAAGGATCAAGTCCGGCTCAGCCAGTCGCTATTCCTCAAGTTCAATTGCAAATCAATTCTACAACTTCTCACATTTTCCCAACAAAAGATGCTTGGATAACTGACCTTGGAGCCAACTATTCGGATCTCCAATTTAACTATTATTTCCAAAACATCGCTTCAAAATCGGCTTGTGAAGGAATGTGCAAACTCATTATCAACCTCACCGGCACTGATTACACCTTCGCCGATGGCTCAACCAGAATCGAAAAAACTCTTTATCCCTCGGCATATTCTCGGCTGGATGCGAAAACCAAAACAAACATTTATCTGCGGAGACAAGATACGGAGTTTGAGGTGGTGGATAATGCCTTTGATATTGTGGGAGCGATTAACTATGAAGATTCAAATATACCATTAATAATGCAAATACACACCCGATCTTATACCTCTGGAGCAGCTCTCAGTACCGACTCTAAAGATATCTGGATTGGGACTTTGGCTAGTGGAGGTAAATACAATTATCACTTTGAAAATGTACCTCTAAAATCGACTACTGACCTTAAGATAATTTTTAGGTTACCTGATGATACCACCGCTGAAAATAATGTTGACGGAATAGTTACCCGCAGTGTACGCAAATCGGACATTCATTATGATGCGGCTCTGGGTAGTAATGTCTATGTATTTAATTTGGTATTGAGAACTGTAGCTGATATTAACTACATTGTAGATTTTTTTGATGCCGAGGATGGACATGTTATTAATACAAAAGATGATCAGGGGGAAATAGAAATCGAATATATTGACCATCATAATTATATAAACAGATTTAACAAATTCTCGGTTAGTTATGATCAAGATATTCCAAACAGGATAATTATCAAAATCAAACCCTCTATCGCTCATTCTATTTCGGGCGACGGGACATGGAATCAAAAAATTCTCCATTACAACAGTAAAAACTATGTATTAGTCGATTCTTTTTGGTTTAACGATTCTGATTTTCCTTTAAAACTTTTTCTTGTAAAAAAAGATAGAGTTAATGAAAGTTTACCTTGTGAAGAACATTTTGGTTTTAATTTTTGCATGGAAAAATTCCCAATATACGATCAGCTGACAGCTAAACAAAAAGAGAAAATTACTAAATTGTCAAAAATATTATCCAATGTTCGTGATTCGGCTGGATTAACTGATGGTATCCCAATCTATATAATACCTCTGCCATTTAACGGAGCCGAAGCTTATATTAACCGTGACATCATCAAGGATCACAAAATATTAGGATCAGACAGTAGCCTATTTGTAACAAACAACCATAAGATCGCTTTATCTTTAAGCGTTATTAATGATTTTGATATTAAAACCCTATTACATGAATATTTCCATATATTAGATTCCACATTTAGAATATCTTCTGAAAAATTTAAATTTGATAAAATCACAATTCAAGGCAATACTGAAGAGGCCAGAAAAGTGATGATTATCAACAGTTGCTGCAGAAACAAGCAATTTCCCAATTTTGATTATTCGGTGGGAACTAACAATCTAGAACTTTGGGCGGAGTTTTCCACTTGGTGGTATTTACACAATGATGAATTTCAAAAAGCGATTGCATCTCCTGATGTTTCCGAACCGTGTAAAGAAGTTTTGAAATTTATGTATGAAGTTTTGCGACAGAATTATCCGGGTATTACTCCGTACCAGCCAGTGGCGGCCACAAGTTCAGTAGAGCGAATTGATCAGCAAGTCGGCATTTGGGAAAAAGCAATATTGACCTCTACTGGAAGTGTCCCTGATGATGAATTTAACAACATTATGAAAGAGGGCGGATTTGTACCATCAACTTTACTTCCAGTTGTGGAAACTTCAGCACCACTTGATGAAATATCTTTTAGTAGTGATGATATTATTAAAGGCAAGTGGCGCAAAGAAGTTGTGGACTCTTTGCCGCCGGCGCAGAAAATTAAAATTGAAACTAAAATCGCGGTCGGCAAAATTATCACTTCCCAATTTGCGATCAATGCCAGACAAGTTATCGCCACCATCGTCTCCGACTTTAATAAACTTTATGATTCCTTCCTTAAATCCATCGGCAAATACAAAGAGACAGGGAAACTCTCTGGAACAATTGTTGATAAAAAGAATGGTCGGCCGATTAGTGATGTGATTGTCAAAGTTGCTGGTAAAATAGCTACGACCAATAGTAATGGCGATTATATTATTAATGATGTCCAGTCGGGCAGTCAAAGTGTTGAAATGGTAACCGATATCAAAAACAATGACAATTATGCTGTATTTGAGAATAAAACATTTGATGTTAAAGCATCCAGAAACAATAAAATTACTTCAACAATCAGTTTTCCGCTGGCAAAGATTATCGGGCGCTTAACTGACAAAGATGGTAATCCGCTGGCTAAAGCGAAAGTTACATTTAGTTCAACCCAAAAAGATAAAGTTGAGGCAACAACAAATGACAATGGTGAATTTACGGCAACTGGATTATACTATAAAAAATATAATGTTGGTGTTTTTAATTCCAAAAACCAGCGCCGCCAGCCGCAAGGCGATAGTGTTTCAGTAACTCCCGATCGCAGTATTTCACTTGATGAAAAATCAAACACCAGAATTGTAAATTTTGATGTGGTGGTTAATAAACAGTAATAATAAGAAAAACATATTTCGTAATTTTGTACTTTTGTTTAGATTTGTAATTTCGTTAGGGAGTACATGAAATTTAGAAGAAAAAAATCCGGATATGCAGTGATAGAAATTTTACTCGCGGCTGCGGTTTTTGTAACCATTGGAACCTCAATTGTTTATCTTTTGATTGATTCCGGTTATTCAAATCTTCAGGGGCGTGATCGAGTGCTTGCAGCAAATTTTGCTCAAAGCGGGCTTGAGGCAACAAGAAATATTCGCGATTCAGGATTTGATAAACTTACAATTGGCAATCATGGGCTTGCGTTGCAAAATGGATCTTGGGCGTTTTCCGGTGAGTCGGATATTGATCAAAGCGGACGCTTTTCTAGACAAATCCAAATTTCGGCAATTTCGGCAGACCGACTACTTGTAACATCAAATGTAAATAGAATTGCCGGAATTTCAAGACCGCTAAATATTACTTTTTCGACTTATCTAAATAACTGGAATAAAACAACTCTTCTTCCGCCTTCATGGAACACGCCCCAGATAGTCGGAATAGGTAGCACTGGGGAAACGACTGGAAATCGAAATCCTTTCGGAATATTTGTTCTCGGCAATTATGCATACTTAGTTGCAGACCAGCCATCAAGTACTGGTTCTGAATTTTTTATCTTTGATATCAGTAACCCACAGACCCCAACATTAACAGGGAAAGTTTTGACCGGTAAAAGGGTTTACAGTGTTTTTGTCTCCGGCAATTACGCCTTTTTAACCACCCAAGCACAGGGTAGCACAAGGCCAGAACTGGTTGTTGTTGATATTAGCAATCCTGCCACTCCAACAATTGTCTCAAGAACAAGTTTTAATGGAAACAATTATGCTAAAGATATTGTTGTTGTTGGAAATTACGCCTATATTACAACTCTAAATTCCAATAGCAGAGAATTTATTATTGTCAATGTTACTGATCCTGTGCACCCGGTTACAACGCCAGTCGGATCGCTGGAACTTGGATCAAATGTCAATGCTCTAAATATAAATGGTAATTATGCTTATCTGGCAACCGCAAATGATAGTGGAGAAATACGGATAATCAATATTTCAAACCCGGCAGTTCCGACTCTTGTCAAGACATACAACAATCCCGGATTGGCCGATGCGACAGAAGTTTTATTTAGCAATGACAAATTATTTCTTTCAACATTAACAAACTCTGGCACAAATCCAAATTTTGTAATTTTATCTCTAAACCCGAGTGACCTCTCGATTGCGGTCATCGGGCAAACTCAACTTGCAGGTAACATTAATGGTATTGCTCTTGATGAGGCGGGGAACCAAGTTTTTACCGCCACCTCTCTTTCCTCCCAAGAATTCGTACTACTTGATATCACAAACCAAGCGGCACCAGTAATAAAAAGTTCGTTAAATCTTATAGGCGCAGCCGTCGCTATTAATTATAATGGTAGCTACGCTTTCATGGCAGTCAATGATTTGATCCAACAATTATTTATTATCGGCCAAGGACAATAATGATAAAAATGAAAAACAAAAAAGGAACAACATTAATCGAGGTTATTCTATATAGCGCGATGTTTAGTATATTTATAGTTGCAATTACTATTTTTTCCTGGGATGTGACTGCAGGAAAAATGAAAAATGATTCACAAGCAGAAGTCACAGATAATGCCCAAATTGTTTTAAATCAAATTAGTGCCGCTACCCGTAATGCAAGAAATATTGTAACTCCAACGGCCGGAAATTCATCAACAAATCTAATTGTCGAGATGCCAGACGACAGTCAAAACACTTTCGATCTTGTTGATGGTCGATTAAGAATTACTAACACAAGAGCAGCCAGGATTAATCTTGATGTGGTTTTGGTCATTGATGTTTCCGGAAGTATGTCTGGCTCTCCGCTGACTTCTGAAAAAAGTGCCGCAAATAGTTTTATTGACCACTTAGATAGCAATATGGACCAAATCGGGATTGTCTCTTTTTCCTCTTCTGCAACCTTAAGACAGCAATTGACTACAGATTTTTCCGGCGCCAAAAGTATCGTTAATGGCTTAACTGCCAGTGGAATGACTAATTATCAAGACGCGATAAACAAAACTACGACTGAACTGACAAGTGTTCGTCACCGACCTGATGCTTCAAAAGTTATGATTTTTATGTCTGATGGTGTCCCAAATGTCTGCACCCCAACTGGATGCAATCCGACAACTGCGGCAAGAGCAGCCGCAGATAACGCAAAAGCGAACGGAATTGCAATTTACACCATTGGACTAGTTCAATCACTATCATCTTCCCAGCTTACCGCCGCTCGAACACTACTTCAATACATCGCATCATCACAACCAGGCACCAATGATCATTATTTTGAAGCGCCATCAATTGATGATTTAACAGATATTTATAATCAAATTGCCTTTCTCCTGACCACAAGCGAAGCTCAAAATTTAACATCAAGTGTTGTTGCTAGCCAATTAAATTCAATATCATTTGTAAATACTGGCGCGAGCGGTACCAATGGCTGTATTCAAATTAATATGCTAATTTCTCGCAATAATCCCAGTGGTTGGACAGAATACGATGATGATATTCAAATTAACAGTTTGATTACCTTAAAACCAAATTAACTAACACTGACCAAGCCACACTGACTTAACACTGACAATGGAAATTACACAATTCATCTGTAATTTCGTATTTTCGCTAGATTCGTAATCCGTAGGATTGTAATTTCGTTAATAGATATATTAGTGAATATAAAAGAATGACCAACATCGAAAAAACCAGTGGTGGATATATCGCCTTAATTTCTGTTATGATCATTGGCGCCGTATTGTTGTTAATTATTATTACCGGCGCTCATGTCGGGACGACTCAAGGAATAAACAGTTTGCTTTTTAGCAATCACACGGAAAGCGAAAGTTTAATTTCCGCCTGTGGAGAACAAGCATTGATGAATTTAAAGGATAATCCAAGTTACGGAGGAAATGAAACAGTTTCGCTCGGAAATGGCGAGTGTCAAATTTTAGCAGTAACAAGTCAAGGCGGGGAAGTAAGATCGATACAAGTTACTAGCGCAGTCGGGGGTGCAAGAAAAAAAAATTTGATCACCGTTAGTCAGATCAATCCAAAACTTCTGGTTTCATCATGGCAAGAAGTGGCAGAATTTTAGAACACTTGACAAAAAAAATGAATGATTCATAATTAAGATATAAGATGCTAGTAAAAAAAATTTGTTGTGTTTGTTATTAAAGAAAGGAGATCGGGATGAGGAAAATGAAAATGAGAAAGGGTTTTACCCTTATGGAGCTCTTGATTGTTATCGGTATTATTGCCATTTTGGCGGCGATCGTAATTATTGCTATTAACCCGGCGAGACAGCTGGCGAATTCGAGAAACGCCCAACGCTGGAGTAATGTTAATACCATTTTGAACGCTGTGCATCAGCGAGCAATCGACAACAGTGGAACTATAACCCCAGCACCAGCAGCAACCGCAGTTTGTCCTATTACTCAAGTAATTGGAACTGGAGCTGGCGAATATGATCTTGCTAGTTATGTATCAGCTTATCTCGCCGTGGTACCAACTGACCCGACAGCTGGACAATCTTATACAATTTGCATATCAGCAGCTGACAATCGAGTCACAATTGGAGCGTCAGGAGAAATCGGAGCAGTAATTTCAGCAACAAGATAATTTATCTTAAAAAAAACGGGTCTGAATTTTCAGGCTCGTTTTTTGATTCCCGAAGTTTGCTGGCATCCTATCAGTGTTCTATCAGCATGACTGATCAGTGTAATTATATAGATTTTCTGTTATCAGCGTTCTATCAGCGTAATAAATCAGCGTTCTTCCACTCCTTTATCGCTTTTTCGTATGATTCGTGAGTGCCGGTGTCAAACCACTGACCTTGAAAAGGATAGCCAAATAACTTTCCTTCGGCTGCCAGTTTTGGGTAGATATCATATTCAACCATTGATTTACCGCTTTTTTTGACATATTTTTCAATTATCTCCGGCTCCATTATCGCCATACCGGAATTTATTAAATTGCTTGGTGCACTGCCCTTTTTTGGTTTTTCGACAAAACCAATAATTTGATTGCCATTTAGCATTGCAACGCCATAACGCGAAGGGTCAGAAACTGTGGTCAGCGCGACAGTTGCAAGCCCGTTGTGCTCTTTATGAAAATGCATAAAGTCAGTAAGATCGAGTGAAGAAAGAATGTCTCCCCAAACAATAAAAAATGACTCGGTTAAATATTTTTTTGCCAGACGAAGTGGTCCAGCAGTCCCAAGAGGAGTTTTTTCAACAACATATTTTATATCAAGACCAAAACTTCTGCCATCACTGAAATATTCTTTTATCTTTTCTCCTTTATAACCAATGGCCATGATGATTTCCATCACTCCATGAGATTTTAATATCTCGAGAACATGCTGGACCATTGGCTTTCCTTGAACTGGGAGCATTGCTTTGGGCAATTCATAAGTAAAAGGACGAAGACGAATTCCTTCGCCACCGACCAAAATTATTGCTTTTTTGATTTTGTTTATTCCAAGTCCTGATTCGATTAGAAATTCCGCCGCATGCGAGCGATTGCGAATTTTTTTCCCATCAACAATGCCGTCGATTTTTTTAAAAAGCGATTTTTTAATCGTGACAGTAAGTTTTTCGCGTTGAATGGACATAATCCTCTGCAAAATAATGAATTATAAACTCTCACTGATCTATCGTCACAGATTATCACTAATAGAATCATCTGTGTTTATCAGTGACAATTTATCTGTGGTAGTTTTTACTTCATTTAATCTTACTTTATCACCACCCACGGTCTGCGATCTTTTTTCTTGTATTTCATCGGCGATAAAAATTTTTCCGGTTTTTTTAAAAATATTAAAGTTGCAAATCGGCTTTTTGCTTTTTTTTGCCAATATTCTTCGCTAGTCGCCAACTCTTTATCATATTCTTTTTTTAAAATTTCGACCGTCTGTGGTTTTAAATTATCATAATAAAGAACATTATCAACAACCGCTTGACCAACAATATCACCACCGGATTTTTTTAAAAAAATGATATCATCTTTCGCTACTTCGCTGTAAGGAAGAACTTTGTGTAAAGAAAATCGGCTTTCCATTGTTTTTTCACCGGCAAGAATTTTCTGCGTTGCATTTCCAACAAAAATTGCTATATGTCGCCTCATAAATTCGGCTCCTACTAAATTACGAATTCAGACAAAATTACTAAATTACAAATAGGAAACAATCGGAACTCTTTTTGTTTTTATTTTGAATTTAGAATTTGTTTCGGATTTCGAATTTCGAGCTTCGAATTTTCCTCAAGCATATACTTTTATCCCCAATTTTACCAGTTTTTCGACTCTTTTTTCAACTTCACTTTTGGTAAGTAATCCCGGTTGAGAGCCGATTTGACCGACGACGGAACCGGAGACGACTATTCCCCACTTCAGGGCTTTTTCAATAGTCGTTCTCTCTGGAATATACTTCTGTGGCTTTTCACGGCAGTCGGAAATAATTGCCGCCACAAAACTACTGGCAAAAGCATCACCGGCACCAGTAGCATCAACTCGTTTATCATCAGTTGTAGAAATTTTGTAAAAGACACTGCCGTCAAAACATTTCGCACCTTCTTTGCCATCAGTAACAACAACTAATTTTGCGCCAGCAGAATACACGACTTTCATTAAATTTTCAACCGTTGTTTTTGGTCGATCACAAAATTTTTCCAGTTCCTCTTTGTTTAAAAAAATTGCATTGCAAAGTCGCAAAAGGTGACGATTTTCCGAAATTCCCTTTTTAATTTGCAATCCTCCGGGATTCCAAAAAAGTCCGCAACCATTTTTTGCAATAAGTTCAACTATCCGATTTTCAACTTCGATATTTTTGCCATAAAACGGCGCCAAATAAATCCATCTGGTTTTGAGATTTTTATTTGGAATATACTCAATTGGATCGACTCCACTGTGATAAGCCAAAATTGTCCGGTCGCCGCCGAAAGATAAAATAATTGATTGATTTTTTATTGCAGCGCTTCTTCGTTCAATAAACGAGACATCAATTCCTTCTTTTTGAAAATAATCGATAAAGTCATCACCCCTTTGGTCATCACCAACTGTTGAAAAGATTGCAATATCCGCTCCCAGACGAGCAAAACTTACCGCCGTATTGGCGGCGCTACCGCCAATTTGAAAATCAATTTCTTTGAGAGTAATTTTTCCACCATAATCAAAAGCTAATCCTTTGCCTGAAGGAAAATCACGGCTAGAAATAACTTTAGCACTTTCCGGCCAAACAAACAAATCCAAAAAAGTATCACCAATTGTTACAACATCATACAT
>CAZVFH010000017.1:2728-17140 GCA_964626415.1 uncultured Candidatus Saccharibacteria bacterium | reverse complement strand
TGGGAAATTCCAAACAAGCATATTGAGTTATAAAGTTTATCAAGTTTATCAAGTTTATCAAGTCAGAATGCCGGAAATTTGCCAAAACATTATTTCAGTTTTTGAATAAAACCAGACAATATTTTTGCAATTTCTAATGATTTTTCTGAAAGTTGTTTAAATTTTTCTCCACTAATGTAATCAAGGTCTTTTGCCAGATATAACATTGATCTCAATTCACCAGCTGACCCTTTTGCAATATAAAGAAAGTTTTTGAATTCTTTATTTGTTTGACGCTCATACCCCTCAGCAATATTATTCATTATCGATACAGCACATCGAAGCAATTGATCTTTGAACGAATAATCCTTAAGATATTTAAAAGTTAAAAAACAATCATTAACAAGTACACGTGATTTTTGCCAACAAATAATATCTTCAAATCTTTCAATTTTCATTATTTCTTTTAACTTTCAACTTGACAAACTTTATAAACTTGATGAACTTGATGAACTTGACAAACTTTATAAACTTGATAAACTTGATAAACTTTTGACTTGAAAAGCTACGCTTTTCCCCACCAATTAATATCGTCTGAATTTTTTTCGTCGGATGTTGAATCGTCGAAGGATTTTTTAATTTCAAGATCAACTCGCGGATCGTAGGCACGAATCGTCGGCGGAACATCATCGGGCTTGATTAAAAGCGAATCGTGATGGCCTGGGGAAATCACTTCGTTTGATATTGAAATTTTTGGCTCGGCAACTTTGACATCACTTTCCGAATTGGGAATAGAGAATTGTGAATAGTGGGATTCAGAATTTGATAATTCGGACTTTTTATTTGTTTTTTGAGTGATTTTTTTGATTTTCTTTTCCGTCCCGCTATTCTCTATTCTTAATTCTCTATTCTCATCAATCCCGCTATTCTCTATTCTCTCTTCACTATTCTGGCTTGATTCATCCTCCTTCACCACCGTCAGCGACGAAACTTTGTCGCCACCTGACATTTTCATCAGGGTTACACCTTGCGTATCACGTCCGAGCCGTTTGATCGCTCGAACGGCCATTCGAATAAACTGGCCGTTCTTTGACGCCAACAGGGCATCGCCTTCGTCATCGTAAATTACTTCCATTCCGACAAGATTTCCGGTTCTCGCCGTGCAGTTGGCGATTTTTATTCCGATTCCGCCGCGATTTTGAAGATGAAAATTTTTAATCATTGTCCTCTTGCCAAAACCGTTTTCAAGCACGGTCAAAAGATCAGGAAAACCAGAAGCCGATGTGAAATACTTTTCACCTTCAGAAATTACCGCGCTACCAACAACAAAATCACCAGTGCGAAGTTTCATACCAATGACTCCTGAAGCGCTTCTTCCCATCGGTCTGGAATCACTCTCTTTATAACAAATCGCAAGACCTTTATTTGAGACCTCGACAATAATATCATTACCCGATGATATTGCTACCCATTTTAACTGATCGGCGCTTTTTAATTTTATTGCGGTAATTCCGGTTTTGCGAATATGAGCGTATTTTTCAACTAGCGTTCGCTTGACAATTCCTTTTGCCGTCATCATAACAAAATATTTGCCGGAGATATTTTCGCCATTTTTAAGCGGCAAGATCGCCGTAACTTTTTCATTTTGCGAAAGTTGGATAATGTTGACAATCGGCACACCTTTTGATTGGCGAGAAGTTGCCGGCAGTTCATAGACCTTGTCGACAAAAATCCGGCCGGAGTCGGTAAAAATAAACAAATCATCATGAGTTGAAGCCGAGATCATATGAACAACCGAGTCCTCCTCTTTGGTTGACATTCCGACAACGCCTTTTCCGCCGCGAATTTGTTTGTGATAAGTGTCAACCGGCTGTCGCTTAACATAATTCCCACGAGTCAAAGTAATAATCACCTGCTCGTCAGGAATTAAATCCTCAGCCGAAAATTTGCCTAGCGCTTGGGGAATTATTTTTGTTCGCCGCCTGTCGCCATACTTTTCCTTAATTTCTAGAAGATCTTTTTTGATCAAACCAAGAATTTTTTCCCGATGATTAAGCAAGTCCAGAAGAAAAGCAATAAGTTCAAGTTTTTCCTTATATTCATCATCAATTTTTTTTCGCTCCAGTGCAGCCAAAACCGAAAGCCGCATATCGAGAATCGCCGATGCCTGCGCCTCCGAAAGCCCAAAACCGGCAATTAGATTTTTTGCCGCCTCCGGTCGATCATTTGATTTTTTAATCGTTTCGATTACTTTGTCGATATTGTCAAGCGCAATTTTTAAGCCCTCTAAAATATGTGCGCGCTCTTTGGCTTTTCTGAGATCAAACTTTGTTCGACGTTCTATAACTTCTTGGCGATGTTTAATAAAAAATTCCAAAATATTTTTCAAGTTCATCACTCGCGGTTCAAGTGAAGGAGTCAACGCCAACATATTGTAGTGAAAAGCTGTTTGCAGTTGTGTCAGTTCAAACAAGCGATTCAAAACTTTTTTCGGATATGAACTTGAGCGTAATTCTATAACAATTCGAACGCCGGTTCGATCGGATTCGTCGCGAATATCAGAAATTCCATCGATTTTTTTATCCTTAACCAGTTCGGCAATCTTTTGGATTAAGGTTGATTTGTTAACTTGATACGGAATTTCAGAGACGATAATTTGAAAACCGCGTTTTACTTCCTCGATCTCGGCTTTTGCTCGCATAACAATTCCGCCGCGACCGGTTGTGTAGGCCTCTTTGATATCCTCTTTGTTGAAAATAAGTCCGCCGGTCGGAAAGTCGGGACCTAGAACAAACTGGCACAAATCCTCTGATGTTGCGTCAGGATTATCAATTAGATGAGAAATCCCGTCGCAAATTTCCGAGAGATTATGAGGCGGAATGTTTGTTGCCATACCAACGGCGATTCCCATAGTTCCATTTAGAAGAAGTTGAGGAATTCGCGACGGCAGAACTGTCGGCTCTTTTGTTGTGCCGTCATAATTGTCAACCCAGAGAACCGTCTCTTTTTCGACATCAACTAATAACTCCTCGGAAATTGCCGACATTTTTGATTCAGTGTAACGCATCGCCGCCGCCGAGTCGCCATCCATTGAGCCAAAATTACCCTGACCATCCACCAGCATATAGCGCATTGAAAAATCCTGCGCCATGCGGACAAGCGTGTCGTAGACGGCAACATCGCCGTGAGGGTGATACGATTTTAGAACTTCACCAACGACGGCAGCGCATTTTCGATATTTTGTGTTGTGGCGAAGTCCGGTATCGTACATCGCATAAAGAACCCGGCGATGAACCGGTTTTAAGCCGTCGCGAACATCGGGCAAAGCCCTGGAAACAATAACGCTCATCGCATAATCAAGATACGAAGTTTCCATCTCGGTTTTTATATCCCTTGATGTTAATTTGCCGATGTTGGAATCGACAAAATCATCGACTTGGATTTCAGCAGTTGATTCTTCGATATTTTCTTCTTCAATCTTGGTTTCGTCGTTAGGCATAATGTTTTAATAAGGAAGTATAAACTCTCACTAATCTATCGACACTGATCGACACTGATTTTTTTATCAGTGATTATCTGTGACAATAAATCTGTGGTAGTTTTTACTACAATTTTATTTACTAAACATCCAAATTCTTAACATTCTTCGCGTGTGTTTGGATAAATCTTTTTCGTGGCAAGACCTCGTCACCCATCAATGTTTCAAAGACCTCATCGGCTGTTTCTCGCTCTTCGGGCAAAGTAACTTTAAGTAAGGTTCGATTTTCCGGATTCATTGTCGTGTCCCAAAGTTGCGTCGGATTCATTTCGCCAAGACCCTTGTATCTTTGAATTGATGGCGCTAATGACGGCAATGTCTTTTTTATTTCGACAACAATTTTATCCCTTTCAGCGTCAGAATATGCCCAATGAACGGTCTTGCCATGAGAAATTGAAAATAGCGGCGGCTGAGCAATGTAAATATTTCCGCGATCAAAAAGTTCGGGAAAATTGCGATAAAAGAAAGTTAAAAGCAATGTTCTAATATGCGCGCCGTCAACATCGGCATCAGTCATGATAATAATTCGGCTATAACGAAGTTTATCGTAATTGATATCTTCGCCTATGCCAATTCCAAGCGCAACAATTAGGGCTTTGATTTCTTCTGATGCCAGCATTCTATCAAGTCGCGCTCGCTCAACATTTAAAATTTTCCCCCGTAGCGGCAGAACGGCTTGAAAACTTCGATCCCGGCCTTGTTTTGTCGAGCCACCAGCGGAATCACCCTCAACGATATAAAGCTCGGTTTTTTCGGGATCGCGAATTGAACAGTCAGCAAGCTTTCCGGGAAGTGTCATACCGTCAAGGGCACCTTTTCGAATAACCGTTTCACGGGCGGCCCTGGCAGCCATACGCGCTTTAGCTGAAAGCATACATTTTTCAATAATTTTTCTTGCTTCGCTAGGATTTTCATCAAAATAGAAAGTCAGCGATTCGGAGATAACCGACTCAACTATTGTTCGAACTTCGGCATTGCCTAATTTTGCTTTTGTTTGACCCTCAAATTGGGGATTTTGAAGTTTGACAGAAATTATTGCTGTTAGTCCTTCGCGGACATCATCACCAGTTAAGATAAGCGGTTTTTTGTCGCCGTTTGCCGTTGCACCAATTTTTTTAATATAGTCATTGATTGCTCTTGTTAATGCCGAGCGAAAACCGGTAAGGTGCATCCCCCCTTCGGGTGTAAAAATATTATTAGCAAAGGTATACGTATGTTCCTTGAAATCATCAGTATATGCCAGTGATGCCTCGACAACCACCGAATCAACCTCTTTTTCAACATAAAACGGCGGCGTGTTTAAAGTATTTTTTAATTTGTTAATATGTCGGACATATGCGGAAATTCCACCTTCAAAGTAAAAAGTGTAGTGATTTGGAAGCTCTGTTCCTTTTGATTCAGTGGAAACGGAGATATTAGAAACTTCATTTAGGGCATCGCCATCATTATTGTCAACTTCTTGATCAGAATCAGGTTTTTGCCCTTTTTTGACTCTTTGATCTTCAATTGTAATTTTTAATCCTTTGGTCAAATATGCTTGTTGGCGACAGTGATTTACAACTGTCAAAAAATTAAAATCAGAAATTTTAAATATTTCAGAATCAGGTAAGAAAGTTACCTTAGTACCTGTTCCGCTTGACTCACCAACAACTTCGACTTTTGATTTTACTTTGCCGCGCTCGTACCTTTGGGAATAAACTTTATTATCACGACTGACCTCAACTACAAGTTCCGAAGAAAGGGCGTTGACGACTGAGACACCAACTCCATGTAGTCCACCGGAAACTTTGTACGAACCTTCGCCGAATTTTCCGCCGGCGTGCAATGTGCACATAACCGTTTCCAGCGCCGATTTGCCGGTTTGTTTGTGAGTATCAACCGGAATTCCCCGACCATTATCAGTAACAGTAACCTTGTTGCCATCTTCAATCAAAATATTGACCGTATCACAAAAACCAGCCATTGCTTCATCAATAGCATTGTCCAGGACCTCCCAAATGAGGTGATGCAACCCATCGATATTTGTACCGCCGATGTACATTGCAGGACGCTTTCGCACCGGATCCAACCCTTCAAGAACTGTGATCTGAGAAGCATCGTAAATAGGCGACTGCTTAATTTTGTCGCTAATCATATAACAAATTAAAAATTCAAAATGCAAATCTCAAAATGTAATTTAAAATTTTGAATTCCGGAAATTTGAACTCTCAATTACATTCTGAATTTTGAGATCTCAATTTTGAACTCAATTTCATTTTATCTCAAATTCAAAGACAAAGCAAATACTTTAATACGATTATTTTTTACTCTGAGAGCGAACAAATTCAAGATGAATTTTTTCATCAGAAGTAATCGTCTTCTTGAGATAAATTTTTCGATTTATTTCGTCATATCCTTCGACATTTTTTGGCTGCCATCCAAAGGGATAAGTTAAAAACAAATTATATTCAAATTTTTCTATCCCTGGTTGTTTTTGAATAGTAATATCGTAGTCAAATTGATCGTCTGATAATCTTAAAGCTCCTTCTCTGACATATTCGATCTTTGTTTCACTTGTTTCTTTCGGCTTTGTGTTTTGCCAAAAAGAAAGAAGAGTTTTTCCAAACTCCGAACTTATTTGATATTTATCCGAAGTCAAAAGTTTGGGATCAGAACGCGGATTGTTGTCTCCGGCAACGAATTCAATGTTATCAATTTTTGCTGTTTGTGGCAGATAAATTTTCAGAAAATTATTATTTATTCCGTCTGGCCAATTGTTTGTTCCATTGTGCTTTCGGATTATCGAAAGTTTTTCCGAAAGATCACCACTACTACCAATTTCAACCGACTGGACAACACTTTCGGCAATATTCAAACTGCTTTTGTAGCCACCGATATTGGCGTCGCTTTGATAGAAATAATCGCCACTACTTCTTTGAATTTCGCCGCCAGCACCAATTCCGACCGCCAAATCCTCAATTTTTTGATTTTCAAAATATAAAAGCAGATGTTTTTCCTCGACCGCTTGCGAAATTGCTGCAGAAAGCGCTGAGCTATTTTTCTCCTTAAAAACTTCCAATAAAAATTTTGGCAGAAGATCGGCAAGAATTTTTTTTGGTTGATTTTCAACTTTACCCTGATCATTTTGAAAATAGCCGATTTCAACTTGATATTGGACCTCCGGCAAAAAATTGTTGGCACCGACATTTAGATTGTATTCCGGCATCGGAATCGGACCGGTAATACTCAACAGGTGGCGAAAAAAAGTTGTGTCAAGAGCAAATATACCATCAACTTTATTTCCTGACTCCTGCTGATAAAACCAGGCAGTTTTTTTCGCACTTTCCGAAAAATCGGCAGACAAATTGGAATCGCGCATCAGCCAATCACTAGTGAGTGATTTTAACTCATCCGGCGGGAAAATATGATTGCCAGCGGCAATATATGCCTGATCCAAAGTGTAAATATTTTTTTCAAAATCAATTTTTACTAGTTTACCGTTTTCGAAATCAATGCGAGCAAAGGAGCCGATAAAGCCACCACCAGGTCTAATTTCAGCATTGTTTAAAAACAGCACAAGATAACTTTTTTTGCCGTTTTTGCCGATAATATTTGCCAACTCGTCTGGAATATTTGTAAGATAGCGAAAAAAATCGAAGCTAACATTTGCAAAATTGATAATTTTTCCCTCAAATCCAGTAGCTTCATTATTCGTATGCGACTTTTCGGCTACATTTTTTGCCTCTTTGGCATAGAAATTTGCATAATATATTCTTTTTTCTAGGTCTCTTTTTGAAAAGATAAATCCTGTCAAATAGTTATTTATCTTGGAAAGATATTCATCAGAGCTACTTTCAGAACTTGCAAATTTTAGATCAGCAATATTTTTGTAAGAATATACTAGTATATGCGCAACTCGAAAATTATCAATTAAAGATGTGGTTTTTGGCTTGTCGTTTTTAAGGTAAAGTAAATTTAAAACAAAAACATCTTGACCAATAGATTGCAAAAGAAGTTCACCGGAGTCGGTTTTTTCAAAAAATGATTTTATTTGTGTCGAGATTTTCGGTATATTTTTTTCGGAAATCGAATCGGAAAGCTGAATATAATCATTGTCTGCGCTGTTTAACGAATCATAAAGCTTTGTTTTTGTTTTATAAGCGGAAAAAAGAAAAAAGCCGCTAAAAACTGCTAAAATCACGATAAAAACAATAAAACGCCAGAGAAATTGAAAAAAAGATTTTTTTGGCTTAATTTTTAATAAATCCACTTCACCTTTTACATCATCTTTGCCCTCTTTGCCCTTTTTATCATCTTTATCCTCTTTCCTTTCTCCTATTCTAAAACCCTCCGAATCACTCGGTGTCTTTCTTTTTGGCGGTTTAATGTCCTCAATTCTCGGCAAAATTTTCCTCCAAATGTTCTGTCATTTCAAACCAGCGAAGCATCCGTGATTGCGCATGAAGTTCACTGTCTATCCAGCAATGGCGCTTCTATCTTTAATTATATCAACAATTCTTTTCCATCAAAAATCAAAAAAGATTTTGTTGCACAAAAGTAACCGATTTTAAGTGATCGCTTAAAATCGGTTACTAATCAAAAATATTTTAAGATTATAAATTCATTGTATTCTTATATTCAAAACAGAAACTTTCTACGGCTTTTTTTAAATTCCGGCGGAAGTTTTCAGCCGAGAATTTTTCCGCTTGAGTTCGCATTTCACTAACTTTATATTTTTTCGGATCAAAATTTTTAACAACTTCAATAAGCGCTTCTTTCATCTGCGGGCGGAAAAATTCTCCGGTAACTCCCTCAATGACTGTTTCCTGCGCCCCGCCAGCACCATAAGCGATAACTGGAGTGCCCGAGGCCATTGCTTCAACCGGAACAATGCCAAAATCCTCTTCTGCGGGAAAAATTACCGCTTTTGCTTCTTTAATATTTTTTCGCAAGACAACATCACTTGCTCGTCCTAAAAATTTTATATTCTTTTTTGCAATTTTTTTTAATTTTTTTTCTTCCGAACCGCCACCAATTATTCGAAGTTCCAACCCTAAATCATTAAATGCCATAATTGCCAAATCGGCTCGTTTGTAAGGCACAAGTCGCGAAACAAAGAGAAAATACTCGCCTTTTTTAACCTCATTTTTTTGCTTATAAAAATCCAAATCAACCGGCGGATAGATAACTTTCGAATCGCGATGATAGTATTTTCTAATTCTTTTTGCAATATACTTTGAATTGGCAATAAAATAATCAACTCGCTCTGCTGCCACAGAATCCCAAATGCGAAGATTATGGTTTATCTTTCTTTTTAACCAGCTATTTGAAGCCCTGCTATCAAGCGACGGCTCCCAAAGATAACGAGTTGGTGTATTGCAGTAGCAAATATGACAGGTTCTTGGCTTAGTAATAACGCCTTTTGCCGCCGAAGTTGTCGAGGAGATAACAACATCAAATCCAGATAAATCGAGTTGTTCAAAGGCCATCGGCATCAGAGGAATCATTAGTCGACGAAATTTTTTCGAAAAAGGTATATTTTGCAAGTATGTTGTCCGAACATCAAAACTGCTAAATTCCTTGACTTTTTCTTTATCAAAAATCGAAGTATATATCTTGGCATTAGGGTATACTTTCAACATTTCGAGAACAACTTTTTCCGCGCCGGCAAATTCAGTTAGCCAATCATGAACGATTGCGATATTCATATTTTCCTCCAAATGCTTCGCCGATAATTAGAAAGACGGTTTTTATTATAATTTTTAAGTCAAATCCAAGTGACCAATTCTCAATGTAGAATATATCAAAGCGGACTCGTTCTACAATTGAAGTGTCGCCTTTCAATCCATTAATTTGCGCCCAACCGGTAAGTCCCGATTTAACTCGATGACGACGAAAATAATCGGGAATCTTTTTTTGAAATTTATCAACAAAAGTCGGAAGTTCCGGACGAGGTCCAACAAAGCTCATATTTCCAATAAATATATTCCAGAACTGTGGTAGTTCATCAAGATTTGTTTTGCGGATAAAACGACCAAAGGGTGTCACTCGTTTTGTCATGTCTTCTGCAGTCGTCCACTTTGATCCTTTTGTTGTCGTATCGCACTTTTCACTAAACATTGATCTGAACTTATAAAAATCAAATGATTGTCCATCGCGACCAACACGTTTCTGCCGGTATATTACCGGTCCAGGGGAAGTAATTTTGACCATTAGCGCAACAATTAAAAAAATTGGGGAAAAGATTATTAAAACTAAAAGTGCAGACAGGGCGTCAAAAAATCTTTTTGCAATTCTTCCCCAGCCATCCAATACAATAGTTCGAAGTTCCATCATTGGGTATCCGGCAAGAACAGTTGATTTGGTTTTTGTTGTAACAATCGAAAAAACATCGGAAACAAATTTAAAGGAAATTTTTTCATCAGAGCAAATCTCTATAATCTCCAAGATTTTGTCGCGATTTATTCCAATGTCGGTTAGTATAACTTCGTCCGGATGATATTTTTCGATAATTTTTCGCAAGTCAGAAATTGGTCCAAGTATTTTTTCTCTCTCTTTGGTTATTTTTCTTGATTCGAGACCATTAATTATTCCGATAAATTTCATTCCGAGTCGTTTTACCGAATCAATCTCTTTTGAAAGTTCTTGCGCGACCTGATTGTTACCAATAATAATAATTTTATGGACCCCGTAGCCAAAACGGTAAAGGTATCTTTGAATTTGGGTGACAATTACTCTGCCAAAAAAAACGCAGATGACTGAAATCATGAGAATTAAGACCAAAATCAAACGTGAGAAAAAGAAAGCTCGTCCAAAAAAGATCGCAACAATAAACAAAAGAATCGCCACTGAATTAGAGACAAAAATTTTGTAAAGGTCATTAAAGTAATTTCGTTCGCGGGAAATTTTGTAAAGGCCAGAAAGCGCAAATATCAAAAGCCAGAATGGAATAATATATATAATAAACCAAAGATACTCGCGAAAAGATGTGGTCGAATGAACAGGGATAATATCGGTTTTAATTCGCAGATAAAATGCGATGATGAACGAAAAAAGAATCATCGCCGCATCAACCGGCAAGAGTAGAAGTGAAAAAAATAATTCCGATTTTTTCATAAGTTGTGTTGTTGAGTTTTAAAAATGCCGTAGTGTCATCCTCGATTTAGTCGGGGATCCACTAATAGAAATTTCAACTATGAGTAGATTCCCGCTATTCGATTAACGCTCATGGTCTGTCATCGACTCTGAGGTCTGCGACCTTGTCGTTCAGACTCGAAGAGAGTGAAATCGAAGACCTTTGCGGGAATGACAGACAATTAACAATAAATTTTTTAATTTACTAATTCTACTTTAACAAATTTTTAGCTTTTTGGCAATCATTTGTCGTTAATCTTTCAGACAAAGAAAAATTCCCGAACAAATAAATTGTCAGGAATTTTTCTTTATATGAGATGCTTATAAGTTTCAATAATTAAGCAGCTTTGCCGATCCTATACATTCCACAACCGCATGTTGGGCAAACACCTTTCATTGCCGGTCGGCCGTTTTTCATTGTAACAGCTGTTGCATTTTGCATCTCTTTTTTCTCTTTACATTTTACACAGTAAGCTTGTACCATTTTTCTCACCTCCTCTCAAGAAGATTTATTTATTATTTAGACGCACAAGATACAATACAATTGTAGGGAGATGAGCTTGCGCTTGTCAAGGATTTTTAAGCAAGGCATTGAGCGAGCTCAATCAAACTCCGCTCCCAGACAGGAAAAACAAAAGCTATTCACAATGTGTATTTATTCGCATTTCTGCTTGAATTTAGCAATTTTTCTAGCTCTTCTGCTGTTTTGACGCCAAAGAAGAAATTCTCACCGCTTACCCATATGGGATAATTTTTTACCCCACGGGCAGCGCATTCACCGGCACCAGAAATGCTTAGCGATGCTTCGCACTCTACAAAGTCAAGCGATTCTCTGGCCTGCCCAAAAACATCAAGTTGTTTTTTCGTTTTTTCATCATTTTGTGACCCATAAAGAACAAAACTGGCTTTTGACAGACTTTCCGCTAAAGAGAGTAATTTGGCTGGATTATAATCGCTATTTTCGGTTTGACTTGAATCATTAGCACTAGCTGAATTTTCTACCGATTTCTGGTCAAGTTGCCAAAAATAAAAGAAGCCAAAAACTGTCAAAGCAAAAAAGACAAACGACAAAATCGTGGAAATGTACAAAAATCTAAGCGGACGATTTCCGTCGGATGTTGTAGTTTCTGATTCAATGTCTTCTGGTTTTCCCTCCATAATGCTATTTTATCTTAATTATTATCATCTGGCAAAACATTGAGATAGGAAAAGTTTTCTGATCCCGCAAAGATAAATTTTTGTTTTTCGCTTTCAAAAAAGTATCTATCACGAATTGTTTCACTGATCGGGTCGGTATCCCAATTACGAAATTCAACTATTAAATTTATAAGACCATCATCATCTTGTAAAATAAAATTCGGCTCATCGCTAAATATATTATAGCTCAACTCTCCCTCTTTTTCAAAAGTAATTGCCTTTGGACACAAATTAGAATCAAGATAAAAGTACTGGCGATTTTCCGAATGAGCGCCGACATAGCCAGAAACTTCAATAATTTTCAGTTGATCGTGTCCAATGGAAAGTTGATTAACTACTGCTGATTGCTCAAATCCAGACAAAGAAATATAGCAGTAAGAGTAAAAATTTTTTTTGACATATAATTTTCCTCTATTATCAGAAAATTGAAGAAAAACTTTTTTCTCGCCAACATCGTTACCAAAATCAAAAATTTTACTTTCGCCACCAAGCTGTAAATTTTTCTCTTTAAGGCTTATCGAATAAGGAATAAAAAACAGCCCGAGGATTAAAACCGCAAGAATTATGATGAGACAATATATTTTCTTTTTTCTTCTATCCATTTTAATATTAAAAAAACGGATCCCTCCGATTAATTTTCCCCAAAAAGAAGGTAGCTATTTTTTGCGGATTTTTGAGACAATCCCCTTAATTGAACCTTGTCGCAACAACAACGAAAGTCCGGCAATTATGACAATTAGTGGCCAAATTACATCCCAAACATTACCGCTAATGTAACCGAGATTCTCAAGCAAAAACACTACTCCAACAATGACAAGTAATAATCCTGCAAACATCATGCCTCCTTAACTACGCTGATTTTTTTACGCTGATTGAACGCTGATAAGATTTGTGTCAATTCGGTTAAATATTTGTGACTAGACAATTTCCATTATCAGTGCTAAGTCAGTGTAGAAAAGTCAGTGTTAGAATATCAACTGTCTTACAGAAACATTATCCTTTTGTAAATTTTTCTTGTTGCTTCAACATCTCGAATACAGTATTTTATAATTTCATCTGTTTTTCCGGCAAGAAAATAATCATAGACCTTCGAACCATCAATCCCCTCTTCTTTCGGTGAAGTTATTCCAAGTGCCAATGATAATTTATGTAATGACGCACCAATCGCACCCCACTTTTCCCACTCTTTCATTGTATCAAAAATCGGATTTGATCGGTAGCGGGCAAAGCTTAAATCCTGTGTCGGTTTTACACTACAAATTATAGAGCGTTTATAAATAAAACGAAAGTCAAAATCCATTATATTGTGGCCGATAAAAAGTACTGTATCCTTGGCAATATCCCAAAATTTAGTCAGCATTTCTTTTTCATCACCAGACAAGCACTTCGCTGGCTGATCATCAATTGCGTAACCGATACAAAAAATCCGTCCAAATTCACCTTGAAATGATGTACCGCGAAAATAATCGTCGAAAGTTGTCTCTGTTGGCTTGCGACCATTTTTCTTTTTTGCCTGCTCGTAAAACCCTTTAACAATCGCCAAATTTTCCCCCGCCGCCGGCAGTGTCTCGATGTCAAAATATAATCTTTTCATAGACATACTATAACTGAAAAAAATATTTTAATCAAAATAATGTCTCTTTTGTATTTTGCTATAATTAAATTAATGAAAACATTATTTAAAAAAATCGGTAAAGATAAAATTCAATGTTTGGCTTGCGCGCATTATTGTCAAATTTTTGATGGCAATTTTGGTATTTGTGGAACGCGAAAAAATATCAACGGCAAATTAGTTTCTTTAGCATACGGTCGCCCGGTGGCAATAAATGTTGATCCGATCGAGAAGAAGCCGCTTTATCACTTTTTGCCAAAAACCAAAATTTTATCAATTGGAACTTTCGGTTGTAATTTCTCCTGCCAATTTTGCCAAAATTGGCAGATGTCGCAAATCAGCAAAAATAATCCCGAAATTGAAAAATTATTTGAAGATCTGAAAGTATATTCACCGAGGGAAATCGTCAAACTAGTAAAAGAAAACAACTGTCCATCAATCGCATACACCTACAATGAACCGGTAATTTTTATCGAATATGCCCACGACATTGCGAAATTGGCAAAAAAAGCCGGAATAAAAAATGTTTTTGTTTCTAATGGTTTTTGGTCAGAGGAGTCATTTGAGTATATATCACCATTTTTAGATGCGGCAAATATTGATTTAAAATCGGCTGACGATGAATTTTATCGAAAATACTCTGGCGCGCGACTTGCCCCGATTTTGGAAACGATTAGGCAGTTACATAAAGCAAAAATTCATTTGGAATTGACAACTTTAATAATTCCCGGCCTAAACGATGATGAAAAAAATCTGAAAAATATCGCTAAATTTATCGCCAAATTAGACAAAAATATTCCTTGGCATATTTCCCGCTTTTTCCCCTGTTACAAATTAAAAAATCTGCCGCCAACTCCAATTTCAACTCTAAAAACCGCCGAAAAAATCGGTCGTAGTGCTGGATTAAAAAATATCTATATCGGAAATGTTTAGATTTCTGTTAAAATAATGATATGAAACTAAATAAAAAAGA
>CAZVFH010000017.1:0-2628 GCA_964626415.1 uncultured Candidatus Saccharibacteria bacterium | reverse complement strand
CAACTTGAAGAAAAAGAATTAGCGGTAATAAAAATTGAGATCTCGATTTTGACAATTCCAAAAAGGATAATTTATGACGATTATGACGATCTAATTAAAAAAATTAAACCGAATATTGACGGCATAATTTTGCAATCCGGCTTTTCTCAAGCAACCTTTCTGCCGGACGTTTGGAAACAACTTCCAAAAACTGAGGATTTCTTAACCAATCTTTCACTTAAAGCCGGACTTACACCGGCTGCTTGGAAAAATTCGGAGACCGAATTTTTCCATTATCAGACAGAAAGTTTTTCCGAAAAATAACTTGATCAGTTATTATTTTTTATTATGAATTATAAAAATGGTACAAGATTCGTCATGCTGAACCTACTTGTCCGCCTTTAGAGGATTTCAGTATTCCAGCAATCAAACTTACGATTACTGGGATCCCGAAACCTGCCTGCCAGTAGGCACGGTGAACTCGGGATGACGGAAAAACATATTTCCAAATACAAGGTTTTCGCCTAATTTATTTTTGCAAAAAAATTCACCCAAATACATCCGATCATGGATATTTGGGTGAATTTTAAAAAATCGTCGTTGAAAGCTGATTTTTCAAGAATATTATTTCATTATTGACTTATCTTGTGGTTTTTTGCTTTTAATTTCCGAAATTGCAATAATTAAAGCAAAAGCGCCAATAACAATTTCAAGCCAAGAATACCATTTCGGAACATCAGCAACGGAAAGAATTGGAATCAATGTAAATGCACCGGCAATAATAACCAGAATTGAAAGCGTTACTAAAACAACTTTGGACATAATTACCTCCAAAAAAAACACAACTATATGTTTCTAAATTTAATACTTAGATTGCAGCCCTATTTTTCTACTTTTTCCTCGTCAACAAAGATCGCCCAAACAGCAGCAACCACAGCGACCAAAAGCCATGTTGTGGCCGCGAGCCAGACAGAGACGGAAAGCGCATCCAAAATTGCCAAAACTGCGGCAATGACCGATGCCCAAAACAATGTCGTAGCAAGTCCTTTGCTCTTCATTGCTCCTCCATTACCCCGACGACTTAATGCGTCGAGAATTAATTATTACATTTTTATTATAACAGAGTTAATGATTTTTTTGTCAAGTTATTCATCTGATAGACGAAATCTCCAAATAACAACCGTAAGAATGGCAAAAATCCAACAGCCGATTATGATAATATTTCGCGGTTCGAAAAACGGTGAATTACCTTCAAGCATAACTCCTCGAATTATTCTAAGAAGTGGCGCAAGTGGAAGATATTGGACAATAGAATAAAGCCATTTTGGCAAAGAGTCAATTGGGAAGAAAACACCAGCCAAAAACATCATTGGTATCGTAATAGCTGTCGCCATGCCTTCAGCCGCCTCGGTTGTCTTAGTTGCCGCCGCCACAAAAAAACCAAAAAGTTGGAACATTATTGCCCCAATCATTGCTACTGCGAAAATAACAAAGATATTCCCATATATGTGAGCGTGAAAAAAGTATTTACCAATGCTTAAAATTAACAAAATTTGGACGACATTTACAACCAAACGGGACAATATTTGTGAGACGATAAAAACATAACTTTTAAGCGGAGTCATTGTAATTCGTTTTAGAATTTTGTCCTCGCGATATTTTGCCATACTGACGCCAACGCCAATAATCGAGGAATTCATTAGAGCCATGCCTAAAATTCCAGCAAGAACAAAATCAAAATAATTTAACTTTTTATCACTTGCCGGTTCGGATTTTAAGGAAAAAACCGGTTTAGAATTTTGAATTTGGTAATTAACGGATGTTAAATAACCGCCAACTATTCCCGAGAGTCCGGAAATTGTTTGGCTTCCCTGATCATAAATTATCTCTATATTTTTTGATTCATTTGGCAGGGCACCAAAATTCTCCGGAAGATAAACAACGGCCGAAATTTTAGCTTTTTTAATTTCATCCTTCGCAACTAAAAGTTCATCTGCTTTATTCACAACATATAGCTCACTTTTTTCAATCGCAGAAACTAAGCCAGACGCAATTTCTGATTTTGACTTATTTACAACTGCAATCGTTCCCAAATTAGTATTATTTCCAAAAAAGAAACCAAAAATAAAGGTAAATATCAGCGGGAACATTAGTGCCCAAAAAAGCGATTGGCGATTACGAACAACCATTTTCAAGTCGGCTAGAAAGAGTTTAAGCATTGCCCTCCTCGCTATTTTCGATTTCTCGCCCTGTTAATTCTATAAATAAATCCTCAAGATTCGCTCTGCCAAAAGTTGAAATTTCCGGCTTCATTTTTTCGACAATTGTCATTGCTTTTTCAGCATTTACTTTGGCTTGAAAGCGAATAATAAATTGCTCTGTTTTGCCGTACAAATTTTCAATTCTACCAAGTGATGCTAATTTTTTCATTTCATTTGCATTAGGTTTTTCCTTGACAAAATTTATTGTGTAGGGATACTTTGCTTGATCCAAGAGTTTATGCGTGTCATCCATTGCTAAAATTTTTCCGTGATCCATAATCGCAATCCGATCACAAAGCGCTTCCGCCTCCTCCATATAATGAGTTGTCAAAATTACAGTTTTCCCTTGTGATTTAATTTTTGAAATTAATTGCCAAAGATTTCGGCG
>CAZVFH010000016.1:0-17243 GCA_964626415.1 uncultured Candidatus Saccharibacteria bacterium | reverse complement strand
TGCTTTTTTTCTTTTGATGTTGAGCTTTGACCTTCGTGGTGAATGATTTTTGCTGTAATAAGAACTGCATTTTTATATCCGAGTTTTGAAATCTCTCGACAGAGATCTTCATCTTCAAAATACATAAAATACTTTTCATCAAAGCCGCCGATTTTGTTAAAGAGATCTTTTTTAATCATCAGCGCGGCAGCAGTGATCATTTCGGAGTAGAAGAAACTATTAGTGGATTCCCGACTTCTCGGGAATGACGATCCCGCTTGCCGGCGAAAGATCACCAAAAGTAGCGTTTGAAATTTACCAAAGGAATGGCGCTGAATAGTACTCGCATCTTTTTGATACAAAATCGGCGATAGTGCGCCGATTTCCGCGTGCTTGGACAAAAAGTCAAGCATCTTTTCAATCGAGTCATCAACAATCTCCGTGTCGGGATTTAAGAGCAGTAAATACTCTCCTTTGGCGACTTTTGCCCCAAGATTATTTCCGCTGCCAAAACCGGCGTTCTTTTTCGCTTTTAAAATCTTATAGTTTTTTTTGTTGGTGAATTTCTTCTTTAATTTTTCTGCCGAGTTAGCACTTGGATCATTATCAACTACAATAATTTCATAATTTATCTCTTTGCAGAATTCTTCAATCGAAGCGATAAGTTTCAAGGTGAAATTCAAGCTTTTGTAGTCAACTATTATAATTGAGAGTTCTAACTTGTTCATCGGTTTTTGATTGATGATAAATAATTATTAATAATGTTTTTCGGTACGGCGTCAAGAATGTAGGCGACAAAAAGATAGAAACCAAGTGAAATTGCAATCGGAAATAGAAAATAAAGCCCGGTTGATTTCATCGCCGAGGCGAGCAAAATTGCCAAAACCGCCGAAATTGCCAGCTTGAAAAAACGTCCAAAATCAATTTTCAGCGGAATAATTTTTTTTGACATATAAAAACCGAGGACAAAGAGTAAAATTTCTGATGCCAGCGTGGTGTAAGCGGCGGCGATAAATGAATAACGGGGGATGAATATTATGTTGGTGATAATATTAAAAGCAAGCACCGAGATTGCCAAAACAAAAAGATATTTTCGCAAGTCCCTGGCGATCATAATTTCGCCCAAAAGAACATTTAAATAAATCAAAATTCCGGAAAAAGAGAGAATTATAAGCGCAGGCGCGCCGCTGACAAAATCGGAATTTGCCAAAAAAGTGATAATTTCCTTTGAAAATGTGGTACAAGCCACGACGATCGATAGAGCCATAAAAAGCAAAAATGTCAGTCCTTGTGTTGCGGCTTTGGCGGCCTTTTCCTTGTCGTTTTCGATATTTTTAGAAAGTAGCGGTTTTAGTGAATAGGCCAGAAATGCGGCGGCAAACATTGTTGTTTCAAGAACCCGGTAAGCGATAGCGTAAATTCCAACATCAACAGCACCCTTAAAATAGAACAAAATTAAGGTGTCAACTTTAAAATAAAAATTATCAACGACAAAAATCACTCCCATTGGGATGCTCATTCGCAAAATATCTTTTACCGTCTCGCTCTCAAAACATAATTTAACTAGATGGCTCTTTTTTAGCATAAGAAATTTAATCAAAAAACCAGCGATCGCCGAAATTGAAACTGTGGCAACAACAGCGTAAAACCCTAAATTGAAAATATAAACAAAATAAAGAGAGGCAACAGCAATGATTTTTGATAGCACTTCAGCAGTTGCGACTTTTTGCATCTCCATCCGAACTTGAAAGATCATATCAAAAATTGAGCCGGCAAGATTGAAGAAGAAAAAGAGCGAAGCAACAAGAACACCTGTTTTAATTTCCGCTGGATAATTTGTCAGAAAAACAATTGCGATTGCCGCAGTGCCGGCTACCAGTGCAGAAATCAAACGAATTGAAAAAATATTGCCGAGTAACTTTTCCCTTTTTTCCGGATGCTTGGCAATTTCACGAACACCGACGGAAAAAAGGCCGAAATCGGCAAATGTAATGAAAAATGAAAGATAGGTGATTATCGTGTTGTAATACCCAGTGCCGGCTGTGCCGAGATAATTTGCGATTATTTTTATAGTTATGAGCGACAATCCCAAAATCACCACCCGTCCGATAATTTGGCTGACGATATTTTTTGCAATAATATTTGATTCTTTTTCCACTACGCTGATTTTTAACGCTGATTAAACGCTGATAAAATATGGAAGTATAAACTCTCACAGATTTATTGTCACTGATTGGCACAGATAGAGAATCATCAGTGATTATCTGTGACGACAGATCAGTGAGAGTTTTTACTTCCTATTATCTCGACCAGTTGACAAATAAATTATTGCTTGCTATATTCAGGGAAACCGAGAAGGAGGCGCAAAAGGTGGAGAAACAGAAGCGAGGATTTGATTTGTATACTATTGCGCTGGTTTCTGTTTTGTTGGCTGTGGGTGCAATTGGTTTGATGGTTCATTTTTGTCCGGATGTTCTTGTGTCGAAAGAATTTAAGCTTGGAAAAAGTGACGCTTCGCTTTTCTGGTCATTGAGTGACAATGAAAAAGAAGAGATGATGATCGGAAAAAACGAGAATTATCTTGAAGGGTTGGGATGGAGATATCCCCAATCGCGTGATCGTGGACGTATTGTTCCAGTGCTTAAAATTGACACGAATGGCGATATTTGGATAATGTGGGTTGATAATAAAGAACAGGCAAGCAGAAGAACAGTTTTTGATTTAGACAGGGTAACAGATGGGGAAAAAGCAGTTTTCAGATTTCCTCCGTCGCAGTAGCGGCGGAATTTTTTAATTACACTGATTTTTTGCGCTGAATTAACGCTGATAAAATATGGAAGTATAAACTCTCACAGATCTGTCGACACAGATAATCACTGATGATTCTCTATCTGTGCCAATCAGTGATAATAAATCTGTGGTAGTTTTTGCTTCAATTTTATTTCGCCAACTTCTTTTTCAGCCCGGCTTTATAAAAGTGAAATGTCAGCCGCCAAAATTCGTATCTTGAAATCTTTCGCTCGGCGAAACGATCTTTCTTAATAATCTTTGCGATATTTTCAGCGATGCTTTTCCAGTAGAAATTTTTCTTGACTTCGCTGATATTTTTAATAATCTCACTTCGGAATTTTTCGTCGTTAACAATTTTCTCCGCCGCCGCCGCAATCTCCTTTGAATTTTTATAATCAACAACAACGCCGAGATTTCTCTTTTCGCAAAGTTCGGCGAAGTAGTCGCCTCGGGTTAAAATCATTGGCAAATCCGCCCAAAAATAATCAAGAACTCGTGTTCGGAATGAAAATCGGGTCTCAGTGTTATCAAAATGGGTCGAAATACCGATTGCCGACTGGCAGAGATAATTTGTTCGTTCGTCGTACGGTGTCCAGTCGTAATTGAAAAAAACAAATTTATCAATTAAACCCTTCTCTTTTGCATAAGAGATTGCTTCGTTTGCCATTCTCATTTTTTTGATTTTTGGGTTCGGATGCTTGGCGCCAAGAAAAAAGAGCTTAATATCATCTCGTTTTTTGGCTAAAATTTCAACTGCCTTTATCACCGAAATAGGATCAAACCAATTCCAAATACCGCCACCCCAATAAATTATCTTATCTGTCTTTTTTATTGCTGGAAATTTTTTATAAAACGCTTCTGGGTCTTTGGCTTTTGGTTTTTCGCTTAAAAGCCCAAACGGCGCAATTGTGATAAATTTTTCTAGATTTGGCGAATTATTATAAAAATTTGGGTTTAAAATTTGTCGGCCGGATAAAATCCCGCAGTAATAGTCGCGTTGGCGATCGGAGGCGCAAAGCAAATGATCGGCGGTTGCAAGTTGTAAAAGCAGGGAAAAATAATTAAAATCAAAAGTTGCATTGCGCAGTTTCTCATTATCATCTTTGGCGTACTCTAAAACCTCAATCAAGAGGGGATCATAAAGATCGGCGATGAATTTTATTTTCAACTTTTTTATGTCTGAAAGCAGTGGTGGGCGGAGATTTTGGGCGATAATGACATTAAGATCAGAAATTTTTTTCGCCAAATCACTCGAAGATTTTTTTGAATTGTAAGTGATAATTTTAAAACCGTTGGCAGAAAGATCGCAGGAATCGGGGGCAAAAAGAAAAACAGAAAAATCGCAGGCAAGAGCACTCGCCAGCTCAAAATAACGCATTCCCGGACCGGCCATCTTACGGCCCACGACATCAGCCGAGATTAATCCAACTTTTATTTGACTATTTTTTGCCACCTTTGTATAATTAGTTTGCACTACAACTAATCATAGCTGATTTTTGATTTTATCACAATAATTTTGGAGGGTTTTATGTTTTTTTTGAAAAATTTCGGGCTGAAGGCATTTTTCTCTTTTATTTTCATTTTTTTCGCTGTTGCAATAATTTTTTCAGCGCCTCGCGCTAAAGCCGCTTCATTTGATCTAATTCAAACACCGGGCGATGGCCGGGTTTTTATGAAGGAAAATTTCGCCAAGCGACACATAAAGGATTTTAATACTTTTTTATCTTGGGGGTTTAATACCTCGATGATCCGCCAAGTAAGCCGCGCGGAATTTGACGCAACCCCAACGGCGCCGCAGCTAACGACGGTAATGAATTACAACGGGAATGTTTACGCGATTATTTGCGGGATGAAAGCTCATGTTGCTTCCGGCGAGGCATTGGTACTAAACGGCTTTTCTTGGTCGGATATGCAGACATTTGCCGATCCAACTTTTGGGATGTTACCTACGGCTGCTCCATTAACATCGTCAGGCGTTAGAGCGGTTCATATTCCTTCGGAGGGCAGGGTTTATTATATTGAAAACGGCTATCGCCGCTGGATTCCGAATTCGGCAACTTGGAATGATTGGAAGCCGTTTACCGGTAATTTTATAAATTCTGAAGGAGCAAAGTCGTTGCCGCTTGCGCCGCCGGTTTCTCGCGTTCTGAATTATAACGGTGCGGTTTATGTCATTGTCAATGGCGGAAAGGCCTACGTACCGTCAGGAGAAGCGCTGGTTTTAAATAATTTTTCATGGAGCGAAATGCAGACATTTGCCGATCCGACTTTTGGTCAGATGCAAACGTGGACACCGCTTCAGTCACCGCGAATTATTGCTTGCGGCGGTGGAATTTATCTTGCCAAGGGTGGGAAAAAACATCACATCGAAACCTGGGATGCATATATTAATTTAGGGACACAGTATGTTAATGTTTCTTCGACTGCCTGCAATTCTTTGCCGAACGGAAGTGGTTTTGGCCGCCTGATTCAAGGGCCAAACGGTCAGGTCTTTTGGCTTGAAGGCAATACTCGGCGCTATATTCCCGATCCGGGAACCTTTTCCGGTTATAATTTTCGGGTTTCCGATGTTCGCCAAGTTGAGCAATCAGTAATTGATGATGTCGGTCCCGGTTCCGATATGGCAAGATGGGTATCATCACTTTCAGGGATTTCGATTGCGTCAACTTCCGGCAGAACTGGCAAAGAGCAACATTTGTGGACAACCTCCGGTGAAAATTCTGACGCTGGACATTACAACTTAACCGGAGTTCCTGCCACAGGTCCTTATGGTGGTATAAATTTGCAAAACGGCGTTGCCGGTACCGGTGCTTTTGGCAAACTCGATGCGGGTATTGAAAAGTGGTACATAACTATGCGCTGGGGATATTGCGAATGGTACGAGGACTTTGGCATTCGTGACGGGGATTATCCCAGCACTCAAACTCGTAACTTGAATAGCGGTCTAAAAAGTTGGCATTTGGGCAAGAAAGTTATTGTTTCCAATCCAGCTAATGGTCGCAAAATTGTGGCAGCAGTCGGTGAATCCGGTCCGGCAATTTGGGTCACAAATGCTCGTGGTGTCACCTCCGGACTTTCGCCGGAAGCCACCGATTACATTGTCGGTGCCGCTTATGGCCTTGGTGGTAATGTTTTGGAGTATGGCTGGGCGGTTGATCAAAATCTTCCGCTTGGCCCGTTGAATTGGTAAACTACGCAGATTTTGACGCTGAAATAACGCTGATCGACAGTGGAAGCATAAACTCTCACAGATATATCTTCACAGATAATCACAGATAACTCCCAAATGTATCTGTGCTAATCAGTGACAAAAAATCTGTGAGAGTTTTTACTACCTTTTTCATATATTTATGAATAAAAAGTTTATTTTTGTTGGATTGTTGTTTTTGGCGGTTTTTTTTGGGGGGTTAGTTTGGGCGGCGATTGTGCCGGCGGGGAATGAAGCGCCGGATGAAGGCGCTCACGCTGAGATGATCTATTTTTTAAAAACGGAAAAACGAATTCCGATTTTTAATCGCGAGCCGAAACTTTCAGTTCTCCATTTCGAAAAGAGCCAGCTCTCCGGCGCCTACTATTCGATGGCCTATCTCTCGCCGCTAAATTATCTGCCGTTTTTAATGACTTACAACTCGCAACAACTCCGCTACGAAAAAGCCGATATTCTCGCCGGTCGCGTCGCCAACTCTTTCCTGCTCGGGTTATTTGCTGTCTTTCTTTTTTTGGCACTTTCAGAATTTTCAGCAAAAAAACTCGGACAGGCGGCGCTTGTAACAATATTTTTTACCTTTATTCCGCAGGTAGTTTTTTCCGCCGGTTATATTAATGTCGAGCCAGTCGGATTGCTTATTTCGGCGTTAACTTTCTATTTTTTAATTAAGGTGAAAAATCAGCCGTCTTGGCAAATTTTCTTATTTCTCGGAATTTCCTTTGGGTTTCTTGCGCTTTGCAAAACGAATTACCTGATTTTGATCGTCGCTTTTCTACCTATCTCGATTTTTTGGGCATTGAATCGTCAGACCTGTCATTTCGAGCGAAGTCGAGAAATCTCCACAAAAATAAAATTCTTAAATTTTTCATCTTTAATTTTTCCACTTCTGACTATTCCGTCTTGGTGGTGGTGGCGTAATTGGCAACTTTATAAAGATCCGCTAATTATGACTTACATAGAACGATTGGTAAAAGAACAAACGCCAAGTTGGTTTTCGCCGCCGATTTCTCAGGGCTATAATTTATTTTCACTTTTATTTGAAAAAAACTTTGCTAAATTTTCTTATCAAGGTTTTTTCGGCGCGTTGGGCGGCGCAAATATCTTTTTCCCGACGATTTATTATTGGCTGTTTTATTTGATTTTGATTGTGCCAATTGTTTATTCCGTCATTGCGCCGTGCCTGCCGGCAGGCAGGAGACCGAAGGTTGTGGCAATCTTTCAGCGAATTGGAAACAAAACCAATACAAAAAGATTGCTTCGCTCCGCTCGCAATGACAGACCAGCGGAAGAGGGCAGCAATTTAGTATTAATTTCTTGGCTGATTTTTGTAATCATCGCCGATTTGTTCATCTTTGTGGCGAAAAATCTTTACGATTTTTCGCCACAAGGTCGTCATCTTTTTCCGCTAATAATTCCTCTTGCTTGGCTTTTTTTCTTGGCAGTTGATAAAATAAAGTTGCACTGGCTCCCAATATCAGCGGCGGTTTTCTCAATATTATCCTCTATTTTCGGATTGTGGCTGGTTGTCGACTCTTATTATGTTCGCGGCGTCGCTTATACAATGGCCGGAAATATTGGTAAAGTTGCCGAAGGATTTACTTGGGGGAATTTGTCAGTAGAAAATTACCGCAATTTAATAAATTTTATTTTTTGGGATAACACAAAATTATTTTCACCAATTTTAGTTTTAATTTACTTTTTGATATTTCTATTTGCAGTAGTGACACTTTTCTTTATTTCTGCGAGATATAAAACGAACAAATAATCTGTCATGCTGAATTCATTTCAGCATCCCAGTAATTGATCGCTGAGATCCTGAAATAAATTCAGGATGACATATATAAACAATATCTTCATTATGAAACAACTCAATCAAAAAAAATTCCTCGAACTCTTGCTCTTCGGATTTTTTATATTCCTACCTTTTGAGCGGATTTTGACGCTGGAAATTTCCGGCCTTACGGCGAAAATTTCCTTTATTATTTTGTTAATAATCATCATCATTTTTTTCTCAACTCTGCGGAAAATTATTTTGACGACTGAGGAAAAATTTCTCCTTACTTTTTCCACACTTTCATTTCTCTCAATTTTTTGGTCAATTGATCGGCATCGTTCCTTAATTGTCTCAACAATTTTTTTCCTGACTGTCATCGGATTCTTAACTTTGCGACGAATTGCGAAAGAAAACGGTCGAATCGAAATTATCAAAAAAATCTTAATTTATGCTGGCGCGGTTTTATCACTTTTTGCTCTCTGGCAGTATTTTGCCGATCTCTATAACTTGCCATTCTCATTTCTCCGTCCTCAGTACTCAAAACTGATATTTGGTTTTCCCCGTCCGCAAGCAACATTTTTAGAACCGCTTTATTTTGCCAATTTTTTATTTTTGCCATTTTATTTTAATCTGGAAAAAATTTTATCTGAAAAAAGGGTTGGTTGGTTTTTTATTTTAAATCAAATCCTGATTTCAATGGTTTTTGTTCTAACTTTGTCTCGTGGCGCGTATCTTGGAGTTCTTGGCTCGCTGTTTTTACTGCTGATAGTCATTTTAATTAAATTTCAGCAAAATTTAAAAAGATTTTTTCTCGGTTTGTTTTTATCAGTTGTTGGGGTTTTATTAGCAGTCGCTTTAATTTATTTCACCGTTCCGACCAAGCAAGATTTTCGCTTGTTTTTAGCTCATTCGTCGGCGGCCGATGTTCAAACCGGCGAATCAACGGTTGATCGTTTCTACACTAGCCAAATTGCAGTTGAAAAATTTCTGACGAGTCCTTGGGGAATCGGTACCGGCGCTTTTGGCGCCTTGCCGGAATTTCGCGATAAAATTTCGATTTCCGGCTATCAAACAGTCAACAACTTATATTTGGAAATTCTGATCGAAGAGGGAATTTTGGGGCTTTTATTGTTTGTTGGTTTTTTGTTTTTGATAATTAAATCTCAAATCTTCCGCCTCGGCGAGCCGCAGGCGAGACGGGCATCTCTCATTTCCCAGAACTTTTCTCCTGTGATATATCTTTCGATTTTGTTTGCCCTCTTAATCCAAGCGACAACTCTGGCACCAATTTACCTCTTGCCATTTTGGGCCTTTTTGGCTCTGGTCTAGCGACCATCGCCCCCTACAAAATTACGAATCTAACGAAATTACGAAATTACAAATAAACACAATACGAGTTTTGGCTCGTCTTTTTTGATTGCTGATTTTTCTGCTATAATTTAGATATGGCAACTTGGTTGGTTTATCTTTCTGTTTTTTTATTGCCGGCATACATTTTTCGTTTTAAAGTTCTCGGCATTCCGACGAATGTTTTTGAAGTCGCGGTTTTGGCGGCATTTTTGGTTTTTGTTGCGGAAAAGCTGCTTTGTCATGCTGAATTTATTTCAGCATCCCAGCAATCGATTACTGAGATCCCGAAACAAGTTCGGGATGACACTCATAAGAGCTTGAAATTTGGCTATCTCTCGGCTTATTTATTTCTACTCTCGGCGATCGTAGCGGTTTATTTTGCCTCGAACAAAATTGATGCCTTGGGGATTTTGAAGGGTTGGTTTTTTGTTCCGGCAATATTATTCTTTTTAGTCATTAATCTCTTCAATAAAGAAAAAATAAAATTTTTGGCAATCCCACTTTTCATTTCTCTGCAAATTGTTTCAATCTGGGCAATTTTGCAAAAGTTTGGAGTATTAACTACCCTTTTTTACCAAGTCGGCGATGTTGGTTTTTCTGATTATCTTTCCCGTTTCCGGGCGTTTGGACCGTTTGAATCACCGAATTATTTGGCGATGTTTTTGCTCTCGGCCGGATTTTTGTCATTGCCAATTATCACAATTTTTAGAAAAAATCTCGACAAAGCAATTCTTGCATCATTCTATCTTCTGCCACTTTACGCAATTTACGCATCTCACTCACTTGGCGGACTTTTGGCCTTTTGTATTTCAACAATCGCCTTTCTTTCATTTTTATTAATTAAAATTCGTCACGAGCGAAGAGAATTTTCCGGCAGAAAAATTACTGCCCTAGCATTTCTTATTATCATTTTAGCTGTTGGTTTTTCTTTTGCTCTTTCAAGAATTGACACTGATGTTTATAGTCACAATCTTCGCCTTGATATTTATCGCTATTCTCTCGAGCTTGTTCGCCAAAATCCAATCACCGGTGTCGGGCTTGGAGGTTATGCCGATTCAGTTAAAGAGGTCTCAAAAAACGATTTTGGTTTCACACTTTATGGTCTTTCCTACGCACTTCATCCGCACAATTTATTTTTAGCCCTCTGGCTGAATCAAGGCATCTTTGGGCTTTTAGCTTTCAGCTTTCTGCTCATTCAATTTTTCTGGTCACTTGGCAGACGAGGTGGCGGCCCGCTGCTGCTGTCAGCAATATTTACTGCCATGATGGCAATCATTGCTCATGGTCTTGTTGATACAACCTATTTTAAAAACGATTTATCGGCAATTTTTTGGCTTACTTACGCTTTCGGAGTATTAATCGGAGGCAAAAATGGACAGACAACAAAATAAATTTGATGATATTTTGAATCGAATTTCAGTGATCTTTCTTTTCTTTATCTTGGTCTATTTTCCATTTTCAGAGCTTTGTTTACATGCGCTTTTGAGCTATACTCACCTTTCAGAGGCAGCAATTTTTTGGCTTGTACATTTCTATGAGCCACTACTGATTTTACTTTTTTTGGGATATTTGTTGAAATTTATTGCTGGCCGAACTTTGCCGAAATTTGAAAAAGCTGATTGGCTAATCTTTGCTTTTTTGCTTTTTGCGATTCTTGCGATTCTTTGCCGTTTTTCTGATTTGTCTCGTGGACTGCAGGGTTTACGATTTCTTGCGCTTCCTTATGGGATTTTTCTGCTTGTTCGTCTTTCTGGTTACAAAAACCCGAATCGATTACTTAAAGCTTATTTGTTGATTGCAGTCATGGCAGCAATGATCGGTGTTGTTGAATACCTATATTTACCTCGCGGATATTTGACGGACTTGTTGCAAATTTCGGATTTTGGTTTTGGTGAAAACTCCTTAATTTCAATCGGACAAGCAACAGCGTTTTTGGCTGGACCGAACCAACTTGCCTCGTACCTAATTTTGCCGTTTTTTTACATCTTACATCGATTTATAACTTCAAAATTTTCCGCTTTTTGGGATAAAAATATCTATATCCTATTTGTTTTGGCGGCGGCAATTTTTGTTACCTATTCGCGTTCAGCACTCGTTGGCGTTATCGTCGCGACTGTGGCAATGATGCTTTACTTTTTCCGCGATCGCAAGGAAAAAATTACTTCAATTATTATTCTTTTTGTTTCACTTTTGACGCTAGCTTTTGTCTATGCTCTGCAAAGTGGGGAGTTTGTTCGTGACATATTTACTCACGGGTCATCTTTTTCTCAACATCTGCTTGCGACAAAATCAGCTTTTTCTGTCTTTTTAGCTGGCGGGTTTATAAAAATTATATTTGGTTTTGGCGTCGGCTCGGCTGGGCCAGCAGCCCTGAAACTTGGTGGAATCATCAGCGAAAATTATTATTTGCAAATTTTGTTCGAAGTTGGAGTATTTGGCTTGATTCTGTTTCTGCTCTTTCTATTTTATTTAATCAAAGATCTTTGGCTTTCGTCAAAAACACTCTTCTTTGCCTTTATTGCTCTGCTAATCAATGCTTTGTTTTTGCACATTTTTTCCGACAACCCAGCAATGGCGGTGTCAGTGTTTTTGATTATCGGAGTTGTTCTGAATCTCGAATCAAATGACGAAGTCAGAATGAGGAATGACGAACAAATGACGAAACCAGAATGAGGAATGATGAAATCGTAAGTTGGAATTCGGAATTTATTTCGTCATTCATCATTCGGATTTCTAAATTTTCCCTCCGACTTTTCACTTTTCACTTTTCACTTTTCACTTTTAACTATTTCATATGTTTATCGACACTCACGCACATCTTGATTTTCCTGACTTCAAAAATGAAGTCCACCAAGTCCTTGGCAGGGCAATTGCCGTTGATGTTCGGCGGATTTTAAATGTTGGGGTTGATGTCGATTCATCAAAGAAATCGGTTGATCTTGCGCGCAAATATCCGGAAGTTTTCGCCGCAGTTGGTATTCATCCGCATTCAGCGCTTGATCTTGATATCGAAGCCAAGCAAAAACTTTTTACTCTGGCAAACCATTCGAAAGTTGTTGCAATCGGCGAGTGCGGGCTCGATTACTATTATTTAAAAAGATCATCAAAATTTTCAAAATATCCAAATCGCGAACAACAGATTTTTTGTTTTGAGCAAATGATCGATCTTTCAATTGAGCTTCGCTTGCCTTTAATCGTCCATTGTCGTGAAGCGGAATCAGATGTTTACGCGATTTTAAAAAGTTGCCAAAAGGATATTCGCGGAGTTCTACACTGTTTTTCCTCCGATTGGGAGTTTGCAAAAAAGATTTTAGAAATTGGGATGGCAATTTCTTTTACCGGAAACATTACATTTGGGAAAGATTCTGAGATCGAAAGAATAATAAAAGAGTTGCCACTTGGATCATTGATGATTGAAACCGATTGTCCATATCTTACGCCTGAACCATTTCGTGGCAAGCGAAACGAACCGGCAAATGTCATTAAAGTCGCCGAGAAAATTGCTGAAATAAAAAACATCTCACTCTCCGATGTCGAACGCCAAACAACAAAAAAGGCGATGGGGTTGTTTGGAATAAAATAAAAAAACCGACACTAGTGTGTCGTTTCTGGTTCTAATTCTTGCTGACACTCTGCTTGTCTAGCTAATCGAATTGCAAGTTCTGCCAGCCAACTTCCAGTTGGGTCGCCATTAAACATGGGGATTGGCTTGTAAAAGTAGTCAAGGTGTGGATTTTCCCCATAAACAACTTTGACCTGACCAAAATTATAATATATCTTAATATCAGCATCGCATTCGCATTTTGCTATTGCTTGCTTTCGTAAAATTCGCTCGAAATCCACTTGGTATTTGGTGGAAAAACTAGGGTCGATCCAAAATCTGTGTTTTGGGAACTCTTCGCTTATTCCCCTCACAATTTCAATCGCTTCCCTTTTTTTCTGACGCAAAATAACAACCACAGCGATTAATGCAATTGCTCCCCAAAATATCTGTGAAGTCATCGCTCACCTCCGGTAATTGCGTACAATATGATACTAGGCAAAATATCAACATTTGTCAACAAAAACCGTGACTTTTATCGCAGAGTGTTTATCTTTATAAAGGAACTTGACAAAATGTTACCTTAAATGTTACACTACAATTATGAAAAACATTAATGTTAACGAACTACAAAATCAAATTTCGAAAATTCTTCGCGAAGTTGAAGCTGGCGAAGTTTTTCAAGTCAGTCGCTATTCTCGGCCGATTGCCTATTTACTCCCGTCAGACAAATATCAGTCTGCGGTTTCAGGAGAAGGATGTAAGAAGTGTGTTGAGGACTTAAGAAAGATCGCAAAGGATATTAAAAGGTAATTCTAACACTGACTTATTTACATTGACTTTTCACTGACAATGGAATCGGAAGTTGTCTGGTCAGTGCTGAGTCAGTGTGGTCAAGTCAGAGTTAGAATTTCAACTTAAATATGAAAAGAATTTATTTAGATCATTCTGCTACAACTCCAGTTGATCCCAAAGTTATTGTCGCAATGTTGTCTTATTTTTCTGATAAGTTTGGCAACGCTTCGTCTGTTCACTTTTTTGGACAAGAGGCGAGAGTAGCAATTGATAATGCGCGAGAAAAAATCGCTAATTTTTTGGGTTGCAAGACAACGGAAATTATTTTTACTTCCGGCGGGAGCGAGGCGAATAATTTGGCGGTTCGCGGATTCATTGAAGCGCTTACCCCCTACGAAATTACGAATCTAGCGAAATTACGAAATTACGAATCATTCAAACCCCATATCATAACTTCGGCCTTTGAACATCATGCGGTTTTGGAAGTTGTGAAAGAGCTAGAAAATGAGGGGAAAATTGAGGCAACATATATTTCACCAAACAAAGAGGGGTTAATTAGTGTCGACGATGTTGAAAAAGCAATTCGCTCGAATACTGTTCTCGTTTCAATAATGTATGTTAATAATGAAATTGGAACAGTTCAACCGATACGATTGATTGGACAAATGATCGAAAAAGTAAATGGAAAAAGGTTGATAGAAAATAGAAATTTGTATGGAAAAATGAAAGTAGAAAGTGGAAAAAATTCTAACTCCCAATTTCCAATTTCCAAACAAATTTCTAATTTTCAACAACCAATTTCTCGTGTTTATTTCCATACCGATGCTGTTCAAGCGGCGGAATATTTTAAAATGAATGTTGATTTTTTGCATGTTGATCTTTTAACAATGTCGGCGCATAAGATTTATGGTCCGAAAGGAATCGGGCTTTTGTATGTTCGAAAAGGAACGCCAATTACACATCAAATCGTTGGTGGCGGGCAAGAGTATAAAATGCGCGCCGGAACGGAGAATGTGGCGGGGATCGTTGGATTTGGAAAAGCAGTAGATATAATTCAAAAATCCGAAATCCGAAATCCGAAATTCGAAACAAATTCGAAATCACAAATTCAAAAACTGCAAACCAAACTAATTGATGGCATCTTAAAAAATATTCCCAATTCTTTTTTAAACGGTAGTCGGGAATTTCGCAGTCCAAGCAATGTTAATATCTCTTTTATAAATGCCGAGGGTGAGTCAATTCTTTTAAATTTGGATATGGAGGGGATTGCGGCATCAACCGGTTCGGCTTGCACTTCGGGATCACTTTCACCGTCGCATGTTCTTTTATCAATGGGATTAAAACCCGAGCAGTGCCACGGCTCAATCCGTTTCACGCTGGGCAAAAATACAACCGAAACAGAAATTGATCGCGTTTTAAAAGTTTTGCCACCGATTGTTAAAAAATTGCGGAAAATGAGCCCGTTTGGCACAAATGGATAGCGAATGAAACTAATGACTAATAGCGAATGAGATTTATTAGCCATTTGCTATTAGTTTAATTCGTCATCCATTCCTGTATAAAAAAAGCCCGCCGGAGTGGCGAGCAACAAACTTAATGAATGCTTGGGGCACATATTTCATCTTCTTCCTCATCTTCTTCCGTATGGTATTCAAAAGGATTCATTCCCGCCTTGATCATTGCAATTCTTTCTCTGTGACATAGTATTCGGTTAATTATCGAATAAATTGTAACACCAACAAATGTAAGCGCAAACAGTAAAGTAAAAGAATCAAATTCAGGCATACTGACCACCTCCGTTGCGGATTGAATACACAATATCAAACAATATTAATTAAGTCAAGGAGTTTTATGGAAAATATGTATTCAGAAAAAGTTATGGAACATTTTCGAAATCCCAAAAACTTGGGAGTTATTAAGAATTCCGATGGAGTTGGCACTGTTGGAAATCCGAATTGTGGGGATGTGATGCGGATTTTTATCTTAATAAAAATCCGCAAGTTAAAAGCTAAAAGTGAAAAGCTAAAAGTTAAGGGAAAAGATTCAGAAGAATACATTTCCGATATAAAATTTCAAACACTTGGTTGTGGGGCGGCGATCGCGTCGTCGTCAATTGCCACCGAAATGGTCAAAGGAAAATCAATTGACGAAGCGTTAAAAATCACTTCAGCCCAAATTGCCAAAGAAATGGGCAAGTTTCCGCCGGCAAAATATCACTGCTCAATTTTGGCCGAAGAAGGAGTAAGGTCTGCGATAAAAGATTATCGAAAAAAAGGGAAATTCTAACACTGACTTTGTCACATTGACTTAACACTGACGATTGAAATCGAAATTAGTCAGTGCTCAGTCAGTGTAGTTGAGTCAGTGTTAGAATTACAATTGAAATTAAATTTGATTTCAAAAATTTAATATATTATGCGAAGAATTTCGAGAAAAAATTTCATTGTTATTATAATCGTCGCAGTTTTAGTTGCGACGACGATTTTTTCTTTGCTTATTCGCGAGTTTTCGGTTTTGCCACAGCCATCAATTTTCTTTTTATTAGATATAGTCGAACCAAAATCATCTGATAAAGTTTTAATTATTTCGCCTCATCAGGACGATGAGACATTAGCAGTTGGTGGCTACATCCAAAGATCAGTTGAAGTTGGGGCCAAGGTTAAGATTGTTTTGGTTACTGACGGAAACCGGCGAAAATTTGGGCAAGACCGAGACGAAGAGTTTTTTCAAGCAACTTCAAAACTGGGAGTCAAAAAAGACGATTTAAAATTTCTTGATTTTCCCGACGGTCAATTGAAAAATACACCAAAGGATAAATTGTCAAATTCAATTCTTTCGGAAATGATAAATTTTTCACCAACGATAATTTTTTATCCCGATAAATCCGATCGCCACAGTGATCACCATGTCATTGGAGAAGTTGTTGAATCGTTAATTTCAAATTCAACCAATATCTATGCTTATAGCTACCTTGTCCACTTTAAATATTTCCCCCAACCCATTGGTCTCCATCACGGTTTTTACCTTTTGCCCCCAATAAAACTTATTGATTTTGATCATAACTGGCAGAAATTTTCATTATCAAGTGATGAGGAAAATAAGAAATATGAGGCAATTTCCATCTATAAATCACAACTTAGAACACCAATTCTCTGTAATTTAATATTGGCAAATGTGCGAAAAAACGAGCTGTTTTCACTAAAAATTTCTCCGTCAAGTAATTCAATAAAATAGATGAAAAAGCAAAAAATTGCCATTGCAATGTCCGGGGGAGTTGACTCTTCAGTGGTGGCAAAAATTTTAAAAGACGAGGGACACGATTTAGTCGGATTGTTTTTGAAATTGTGGAGTGACCCTATTTGTGATGACAAGAGCTGTTCTTCACAAAAAGAAAACCGTTGTTGCAATTATGAAGCGCTCGAAGACGCAAGAAAAGTGGCGGCGAAACTAAATATCCCATTTTATGTCATTGACGCGAAAAAGGAATTTAAAAAAGAGATTGTTGATTATTTTTTAGAAGAATATAAAAATTTGCGGACACCAAATCCTTGCATTGTTTGCAACGAAAAAATTAAATTTGATTTGCTTTTGAAAAAGGCACTAGCGATTGGCTGTGAAAAGTTGGCGACAGGCCATTATGCTCGAATCAAATGTCATCTCCGCGGAGGCGGAGATCCACTAATAGTAGATTCCCGTCTTCACGGGAATGACGGATCATATCAGCTTTTGAAAGGCATTGACGAAACCAAAGATCAGTCATATATGCTTTACCGCTTAAATCAGAATCAACTTTCAAAAGTCATTTT
>CAZVFH010000015.1:9162-17619 GCA_964626415.1 uncultured Candidatus Saccharibacteria bacterium | reverse complement strand
GATATGGAGAAGGCAGTAATTGTGCTAACAAGATCAAATTAGACTAATTTGTCCAATTGGACTAATTAGACAAATTTGACTTACTTATGAATATAGACCGGAGTGCCGATATCGGCCCAATTATAGACAGTTTGGGCCGGACCGACGCCAAGACGGATACAGCCATGAGAAACAGGGGTTCCAAGATGTGATTCTCCCTCTTTGTAGCCGTTTGGCCACTCTGGCAGTTCATGAATGCCGTAACCGCCGCCCATGCCGTTCCACCAAGGCATATAAAGTCCGTAAGGTGCCGACCAAGCTCTTGGGCTTTTATCTTGAATAGTTCTTGTCCCTGTTGGTGTTGGTTTGCTGGCTTTGCCGGTTGAAACCTGATATTGTCCCATCTGATTTATGCCTTCAAAAATTGTCAAAAGTTGATTTGTTAAGTCAACATCAATATATTTCCCCGGAAATCTTCCTGGAACAATTCCCTCGTCAGGGAAAACCTTGATTGTTTGCGGGTCTTTAGTTGTTTGAACTAGAGAAATAGCCGATGATTGATTTTCAGAGGAAAGAGCGTTTGCAATTTTATTGACAGCGTCATCCTGATCAGTATAAATACCTTGGCGACCTTGTTGCAAAACACTATTATCAATCGCGGAAATTTTGATATCGATTGTCGAAGTGTCATTTTTGGCAGCAAGAGTGTTAACATATTTCTTTATCGCTGTTTTATCAAGTGAAGCAGAATAAACTCCGTTTTGAAGTAAAAAAACAACAAAACCCCCGATTGATTTTCTCTCAAGCAAATACAGATTATTATTCAGTGATATCTGCATCTGATGGTTCAGATATCTCTCAGCTTGAGTTTTAGCTGAGGATAAGTCATTGGAATCTAGTTCAGGAAGAATTGATGAAGTAGGAAGTTTAATTTCAACTTTTTTCGTGAGAGTCAAAAACTTTTCAGATAGCTCACTTTGCAATCCCTCTGAATCAATTTTTTGTCCATTCGTCGGAGATAAAGCAACGATCTCCCCGTTTTTGATTAATAAGCTGGCATCAATTGCTGAAACATTTAATTCTTCGGATATCTTTTGCAAAAAAGTACCATACTTTTCAGGATCAAAAGCAATAGTTAGGTCAAGATTTTTTTCTTGCCAAAAAGTTAATGGCAGTTCAACTAATGATCTCAAAAAATTAGAATTACGGCCAATGGCAAAGGCCTGATTTACAACTGTCAAATAATCCGGAATGATTCCCGTTTCAGTAAAAGTTGTTTCATAAGTTTTTCCAGTGTCAGAGGTAATTGCAATCTTTTCATCAATTTGAGTTTGAACTTTGTTTTTTATTAACGCTATTGCTTGGCTTTTGCTTTTTCCAGAAAGATCATTTCCTTGATAATAAACATTTTTCATTATTTTGTTAGCGTAGGCCAGGCGGTAGGATAAAAGTGAAACAGAAAACAAAAACAGACCGGTAAAAATTGCGGTCAAAAAAATCAAAAATCGTTTTTTATTCTGAAAATTATTACCTGTCATGCAAATTAATTATATCAGAGTTTAATAATTACAAACACGGGTAACAAATTATTGTTGGTGGGTCTGGTCCGCCTTAGGCGGACGACCAACACCTTATAAAATACTGGATTTGAAATTTTCTATTGGTGGGTCTGGATGGATTCGAACCATCGACCAACACCTTATAAGAGTGCCGCTCTACCATTGAGCTACAGACCCACCAATACTTAGAATACAAAATTAATCAAGATTTTTCAAGTAAAAGCAGCAAATTATATTTTCATATTGACAAAATGATTTTAATTTGATATAATTAGATTATATCATACTTTTTAATAATCATTATTACTTTTTATTACGAACTAAAACGGTGGGGAAATGAACAAGTTTGGAATTACAACTGTAGCAACAATCGGAATAATTATATTTTTATTCTCTTTTAATTTTACTTTTGCGTCTGAGATTACCTCTGAAAATGTTATTAATAATATCAACTCTATCCGAAAGCAAAACTCTTTATCGGAGCTTAATGTCAACCCTGCACTTCAATTGGCCGCTTATGAGAAATCTGTCGACATGATCGTTAGAAATTATTTTGATCACTATGCGTTTGGACTTACTCCATGGATGTTTATTAAAAATAAGGGTTATGATTATTCAATTGCCGGAGAAAACCTTGCTATGGGTTTCTCAACTTCAGAAGGAGTCGTTAACGCTTGGATGAACTCTCCGGGCCACAGAGCCAACATCTTAAATCCGGAATATGAAGACATTGGAGTAGGTGTTGTAAAAGGGACTTTTGCTGAAAATGGGATTTCAAAGCCCACAACAATGACGACAAAATTTCTGGCCAAGCCAAAATCACTTTCGCAAACGGTTTATGAAAAAGTGATCAACAACATCGAAAAAATGTTTTCTAAATAACTATTCAAAAATAATGGAGGCAAAAATTCCCCAATCAACAGGGGAATTTTTGTAAAAAACTATTTCTGGTATGACATATTAGGCATCTGGTTAAAAATGTCTTGACAATAATATATGTCAGATGATAACTTCTTTCCACAAATGCGCTATTACCTATGGTTGGTAAAAAGTATGAAAAAGTATTACGTTATCATACAATGTCATCAATTATGGGAAGTGTTTAGTAGATTTTCTACAAAGAACTAATAGGAGGAACAAGAGGGGGAACAAGGGTAAAATGTGTCGGTGAATTTGCTGCAATAAAAGATGTGTTGTAAATTTACCACTGTCTTTTGGCAGTTTAAAAATTGAGCTAAATAAAGTATCTACGAGGTACCGATTTTGAAGTAAATTCCAAAAAAATATTGCTCGCTCTTACCAAATTTCTAGGCACTTTTTTCGGCAAGATGCCGAAAGCGCTTGCGACCGTCGAAATTTGGCAAGAGCTCGTTATTTCGTAATTTAAAGTGAATTCTAAATTTAAAAAGTAAAAAGGAGATATATGAAAAAGTTTTTAAGTAAAGTTTTAATTGCGACAATTTGTTGCGGGTTTGTCCTGCCATCACTTATTCTTTCCAGCGGAACAAAAGCAATGGCAGCGTCATCGATTATTGTGTCAAAAGAAATTGATAGTTTTGCGGGTGTTACTGACCCAGGAAAAGTGAATTTGGCTCCGGATGCGGATTATGCCGTGTATAACAATGTTAACGACTATATTCAGGTGAAGTCATTTGACACGAGCGGCAAAAGCGGAACTATTTACAAGGTTTTGGCTAAAATAGTGGGGTTTGCTGATAATTCTTACGTCGACGATACTTTGCGAATTGCCAGTTATGATGCTGACGGAACCACTTTACTAAAAGAGTATCCTCTTGGGGTTGATGTCGTGAAAAATGTCTCGACAAGTTATGTGGTCGATATTACCGACAGTTACTCGTCGTGGAGCTGGGATTCCGTTAAAGATATGCAGTTGCGCTCCACTTTTTTACAAGTTGGTGTTGATGACTGTGCAACAATTTCCATCGATGCAATAAAATTGGAAGTCAGAACCGATGACTCAAATCCAACTGTCAATGTTTATAAGCCAGAAGCAGGAAGTGTTTACAAAGGTGGAGAAACAGCAACAATTATGTGGAGCGCGAGTGATGTCGATACTTGGATAAAGTATGGTGGAATAACACTGGATTATTCTGCCGATAATGGTGCAACTTGGAATAATATTGCTAGCAGTGTCATTAATAATCCTCAACAGAGGGATTGGGTAACTCCAAAACTTACTTCTAATCAAGTTAAGGTTAGGGTAACTGCCGAAGACGGAACGGGACATATTACAAGTGCAATTTCAGGCACATTTTTAATCAATTCAACCGCCATGACGCCTACAAATTTAATTGCAACTGCCGGTGATAAAAAGGTTGATCTTTCGTGGGATGCCGTATCTGGTGCTAATTATTATAATATCTACTATCGAAAATCGTCAGAGGTAAATTACACTGGTCCTGTCAGTGTTTCAGCAAATCAAACATCGATTATCAATCTTGAAAATGGAGTAAACTATTATTTTATTGTTCGAGCGATTGGGAGTGATGGAATCGAAAGTTTAGATAGTGGAATTTGGGCAATGCCAACCGCTCCGAAAGTTGTGCTTGTGAGCGTAGCGAAAACCGCTGTAGTTGCTCCTGCAACAACAACTCCTTCAATATCTGCTCCACAGGAAAGTGCAGAAACAGAAGTTCCAATTGCGGAAAATGAGCAAGGGCAAATTAAAAGTGCCGAGATTGAGGAGCCAACAGTCGAAGAAGAGATTAACTGGACGCCTTGGATCATATTATTTATTCTGATTGTTCTCGCCGGAGCGGCAACTGGTGGCTATTTTTACTGGTTTGGAAAAGATGAAGAAGACGAAATTATCACAAAAGAGGTGATTAAAAAGAGCGAAAAGCCGACCGAATCAAAGGTTACAAAGAAGCCAGAAGCAAAAAATAAAAGCCGACGTTGGTAAGCTTAATTGTTTATAGAGTCAGAGTTTGATGTTTGCGGGCTCGCCTCCGGCGAGCCCGCAAACTTTTTGTGTTATAATTTAGATAAATGACAAGTAGATTTGTAAAAATTAAAGAGAGTTTGCCTGAGGGTTTTGGCCGATTCTTAATTTTTCTTTTTATAATTTACTCTTTTTTTGTTGTTGGCAAGGTGATTTATGACAATTTCAAACAAAATGAAATTATCAATCAAAAACGACAGGAAATAGTGGATCTTAAAAATCAAGTTGAAGAATCACGGTTGAATATCATCTATTTTAAAACTGACACTTACAGGGAAAAGATTGCTCGAAGTAAGTTGCGCTATGCGGCACCAGGGGAAACGGTTGTAGCTGTAGCGTATGATCCTGATTCAAAAAAGTCCAAAAAAGCCGACCTATCGCCGGTTATAATCAATCGTCCAAATTACATTTACTGGCGTATTTATTTTTTTGGTAGATAGTTTGACAAGTATATTCTTTATTTGAGACAATAACCGAATAAGAATATTTTAAAAAACAGCACCATACTGGTCTTTTCACCGTTTTGTATCTGCTGATTTTTTAATCTGGCTTGGTCGATAGCCGCGAGATTTGATTAAATATCCAAAAGGAGAAAATTATGTTGAGAATAGCAAAAAGTTTACTAACTTTAGCAATTGTTTCAATTTTTGCGACCGTTGCAACTCGTGCCTATTTTTCTGATAGTGAAACATCTAATGGCAACACCTTCACTTCTGGCACCCTTGATTTGAATATTGATGGCGGCAATACAAATGTTGTGAAGTACAGCATCACAAATTTAAGTGTTGGCAGACAAGGTGGAGCAGTGTATAGGTTAAAAAATGTTGGATCAATTCCTGGATATCTCGATATTCACAATATCGTAGTAACGAATCAAGAAAACGATTTTCTTGATCCGGAAGCGGATGCTGGTGATATCACACCAGGCGTTGGTGAACTTCAGGATCTTATGTCATATAGCATGTTTAGAGATTACAGCTGCGACGGAAATTTTGCTTGGTACGAGGGCGATAGTTACATTTACGGGATTTTCGAAGTAAGCACTCCGCTTGGCGGAATTGCATCTGACTATGATGCAAACATTCCCCTCACAGCTGGTCAGGAAATATGTATCACCAGCCAGTACAAGTGGTATAACAACGGTCCAAATGATAATCAGGGACAGACCGATTCTGCCGGATTGGATATGACTTTCGAGTTAGCTCAAACAACAGCGCAGTAATCCTTATTTTGTTTTATAAATCCTGCCGATTAAGTAATTGGCAGGATAACAGAAAACAAAAATGCGAAATAAAACAGAAATTAAAATAAGTACTTCAAAAAAAATCCTAATTGTAATCACAAATATAGCATTAGTTTTTTTGTTGACAATCGGTATTCTCTTGGTTGTCACTCTCATGCCAATTAAAGGTAATTATCAAGTGATGTCTGTGCTGTCCGGCTCTATGTCACCGACTATTCCTGTTGGTAGCTTGATCGTAGTCAAACCGAGTCCAAGTTATCAATCAGGTGATGTGATCACATTTTTGCCCACGGGATTGAAATTAAAAAAAGAGAGTGTGACTCATAGGATATTTTCAGTATACAAGGAAGGTGATGTTATACTTTATCAAACGAAAGGGGATGCTAACGAAAGCCCTGATGTTGGAGCAGTTACCGAAGATAGAATTATCGGAAAGTATTTGTTTTCTGTAGTATATTTAGGATACATCTTGTCGTATGTAAAAACTTTGCCCGGCTTATTATTACTGATCATATTACCTTCAATAATTATTATTTTTGAGGAAGTCAAAAAAATTAGAAAAGAGGCGAAACTGCTGATTTTAAGAAGGCGAAAAAATGTCGAATCAAAGGTCAGTTTGTCTAAAAAAAAATCCAAAAAGCCAAAAGTTAGAAAAGGAGAAAATGATTAGATTTCTTTCTTATGTAAAAATCATATTTGTCTTCGGAGTTATAATTATTAGCGGTGCTTCTTATTCTAGCGCTTCATTTTTCGACAATGAAACATCACAGGGGAATTTATTTACTGCGGCGTCTTGGCCAGTAGAGCCGGAGTCAGCCAGAGTTGTGGTTAATGAGCTGATGTGGATGGGTTCGGTCGGACATACGGCCGATGAATGGATTGAACTTAGAAATATGACATCAACTAGCGTTGATTTATCTGGTTGGACTCTTTCCAAAAACACTGGCGTCGAAACAATAATGTTGACTTTGCCAGCTGGTGCGAGCATTCCGGCTGGCGGTTATTATCTAGTTTCGAACTATTCAAATGAAAATGCTTCCTCTTCTTTGAATGTGGCTCCAAATTATTTTACCGCCAGTGTTGACCTTTCAAATTCTGCTTTGCAAATCAAACTTTATAATGGAATTATTGAACCAGCAAATTTAATTGATACTGCCGGTAACGGCGGAACTCCGTTAGCCGGCATAAATAGTACATCAAAGAAATCAATGTCGCGAAACCCGATTCCTAACGACGGGACGCAAGCATCAAACTGGTTTACCGACGTCAGTTCCAATGGCACGATTTATTGGGATGTCGAAGACAACAATTACGGTACCCCAGGAGGTTCAAATGTTTAGAAGAACATCAACAAGAAAAATTGGTCTTTGGGTTATGATCTTGTCTTTACTCGCTGGATTTGCTGGGTTTGGAATTTTTAGCTACAAAATTTATGCGGCAAATTTGACTGCCGGACCACTTTCCATTTCTTTTAGCGGTGATCAGCTGTTTAATGAAACTAATATGTATCCTGGTAAAACGGTGGTAAAGGATCTAATAATTACCAATAATGGTACTTTGTCGCACTCATTTTCGATTGCCGCTAATAGTGTCTCTGGCGCCCTTGCTTCGGTTTTGCAAATTGAACCGCGGGATGGCGGAGTACCGATCTGGAATGAAACGCTAGCAAATTTGGCGTCGCTTCCGAACGGATCTAAAGTTGTATTGTCATCAATTAATGCGGGCGAAACCAAGAATTTGCAAATTGCGGCAATATTTCCTGCTATTTCTGGCAACGAATATCAAGGTCAGACAACAGTAAGTTTTGATTTTGTTTTCGGCAATGAATCAACCGATCAACCGGAACCAGTCAATAATCCTTCGCCTCCACCGGCAATCGGTTTTGTTCAGGATTTAATTGCGGCAATTTCTCCCAGTTCCCCCAGTCGGAATCAACCCAGCAGTAATGTTGTCGCAGTGACTGATAATCAACCGAAATCAGATGTTGCGGATAACAACAATAAAACCGAAGAAATCTCGCAAGGAGTCGCCAAAGGAGCTGAAACCAAAGCGAAAACACTATGTTTTTGGTGGCTAATTCTGCTTTTGGTTCTGATAGTTTTTCTCTATTTTTATAATCGCTTCGGCAAATCTCGCAAAATTCCACTTTTCTGGTTTTGGCCTCTTTTGGTTGCTGTTGGATTATATTTTCTTCAAAACTACTTTGACCAATTTTATTTAGAAACGATTCTTTGTCGATACTTTTGGTTATTGGAAATCGTCGTCCTCTCGATCTATTATCTTCTCGAATTCCATCCACGATTTAAGAAAGGGAAGGAATAATTTCAGTTTTTATTTAGTACTTTGAATTACGAAATTGGTATAAGGTTTGTCATGCTGAATTTATTTCAGCATCCCAGTAATCAATTACTGAGATCCCGAAATAAATTCGGGATGACATTCGGAATATATATTTTGTAATTCAAGGTTAGTAGCAATTTTCATCAGCAAGATTGGTTGCTTTTTTTTAATTTTTTTGCTAATGTAGAAAGTGCTAATCGCGGGGTGGAGCAGTGGTCAGCTCGCAAGGCCCATAACCTTGAGGTCGTCCGTTCGAATCGGACCCCCGCTACCATTCGACTCGTCGAAAATAAATTTTCTCCTCGCTCATGGCAGGCCAAAAAATTTAAATTGCCACATGCCATGTTTTATTAGTAAGAGAGTCGAATGCTCTG
>CAZVFH010000015.1:0-9062 GCA_964626415.1 uncultured Candidatus Saccharibacteria bacterium | reverse complement strand
GAGCTTGTCGAAGAGCGAATTATATGAAATATTATTACACTTATATCTTACTTTGTCAGAATAATAAATATTATGTCGGTCATACGGATAATTTAACTGAAAGATTTAATCGGCATTTAAGCAAAACAGGTTCCAAATTTACAGCTAAAAATCGACCGATCAAAATAGTTTGGAATCAAAAATTTGCAACTGAAATAGAGGCCATAAAAAGAGAAAAGCAAATTAAAGGGTGGTCAAGAACAAAAAAAGAGAATTTAATAAATCAAATTTGGTTATGAGTATTTTTTAAAATTTTCGTGGCTGTGTAGCTCAGTTGGTTACCCCGGCACCATAAAGGTGCGGGGCGGGGAGCGTGGGACTTTCACCCTGCACCAAATTCGGCTGTGTAGCTCAATGGCAGAGCGGCAGACTCATAAGCTGTAGGTTGGAGGTTCGATCCCTCCCACAGCCACCATTGGTGCAGGGCAGGTAAGCCCAAGGTCGTCCGCCTCAGGCGGACCGCAGCTACCAGTTTCTCATGCAAGAATAGGGAATAGTGAATAGAGAATAGAGGGAAGTAGAAAGAATTTAAGAGGGCGTTTTTGGCCCGTATTTTTTTACTTGCGACAATTTCACTTTTATTTCAAAGCAGGGGAGATAGTTTTTTTCATCATCGGGGAGTTTGAAAATTGCCAATAAAAAAATACACAAAACAGCCAATTCAGCTTTGGCTTCTTTATCCAGCAAATTATTTCGAAGCAAAAAATCAGAAAAAATATTTACCGCTATTTTGAATATTATGCGACATTTTTATGGCAGAAGCATTCGGGTGTTTTTACATATTTTGTCAGACAAATCCAATGCTTAATTTTTTTCTTGGCGGGGGGCACCACTACCCTACTAACATTTATCAGTCCTGAATTATCAAATTTACTACTCTCAGGTTTTTCCAGAAAAATATTTTGAAAAATAAAAAAGGAAAATAAAAAATCCACTTGCCTCTCCCCTTCTAGAGATTGAAAGAGTTATAAAAAAGCGTTAAAATTAGAATATCTAAAAATATCTTTAAATTGTTCAGATGAAAGATAAAAAACCAATAAATTCAAGTCGTGTTTGGCTTTATCTAGTCATTATATTTATTATCGGGGTTGTGGTCTCCGGCTATTTTTTTCCGACTGAAAATAAAACGAAAAATGTTTCAATCTCTGATATTGTTTCCGATGTTTCCAGTGGAAAAGTTAAAAACATCTCGATCAAAGACGACCAAGTCACAGCTGAACTTCAAGATGGTTCAAAGGAACAGGCAACAAAGGAAAGCAGTGCCGAACTTAAGGATTATGGAATCACTCCGGATAAAGTCGCAATTTCTGTCACTAATACCGCCGGATCTGGCGCGTGGGTATCAATTTTGTCAGGAATAATCCCTGTGCTTTTAATTGGCGCATTTATCTGGTTCATGTTTCGCTCAGCGCAAGGTGCAAACACTAAAGCAATGAGTTTCGGAAAATCGCAAGCAAAAGTTGTCGGTGAGACAAAAGTTAAATTTGATGATGTTGCCGGACTTGTCGAACCAAAGCAGGAGCTATCTGAAGTTGTTGAATTTTTGCGTTCTCCGGCAAAATTCAAAAAGCTTGGTGCCGAAATTCCCCACGGTGTTCTTTTGATTGGACCTCCGGGTACGGGAAAAACAATGCTGGCAAAAGCAGTTGCCGGCGAGGCCAGTGTCCCCTTTTTTATCATTTCTGCATCTGAATTTGTTGAAATGTTTGTTGGTGTCGGTGCTTCTCGTGTTCGTGATCTATTTGTTAAAGCCAAGCGAAATTCCCCTTCCATCATTTTTATCGATGAGCTCGATGCTATTGGTCGTCAGCGAGGCGCCGGGCTTGGTGGTAGCCACGACGAGCGTGAACAGACATTAAATCAAATTTTGGTTGAGATGGATGGTTTTGACACTGATTCAAATGTTATTGTGATTGCGGCAACTAATCGACCGGATATTTTAGATGTTGCGCTTCTCCGACCAGGTCGCTTTGATCGTCAAATTTCTATTGATCTTCCGGATAAAAAAGAGCGAGAAGAAATTTTAAAAGTTCACTCCAAAGGCAAGCCCCTCTCCCCTGCTTCCGATCTTGGGCAAATTGCTCGCCAAACAACTGGTTTTTCCGGTGCTGATTTACGTAATCTTATGAATGAGGCGGCGATTCTTGCGGCGCGAAAAAACAAAAAAGATATTTCTCAGCTTGATTTAGATGAAGCAATTGAAAAGGTAATGATGGGACCGGAGCGAAGATCGAGAATTCTTTCACAGGAAGAAAAAAATATTACGGCGATTCATGAGTCAGGTCACGCAATTGTTTCTCATGTTCTTCCAAATTCGGATCCGGTGCACAAAATTTCTGTTGTTTCTCGTGGTATGGCTCTTGGCTACACTTGGAACTTGCCGAAAGAAGACCGACGACTTTTGACAAAATCAAAATTTATGGATGATTTAGCAGCACTTTTGGCCGGTAGGGCGGCGGAGGAGATTGCTTTTAACGAGATTACCACTGGCGCTCAAAATGATTTACAGCGAGCGACAAAATTGGCAAGAAAAATGGTCTGTGATTACGGCATGAGTGAGGCGCTTGGTCCGCAGACTTATGGCGACAAGGATGAGTTAATATTTCTTGGGCGAGAAATTTCCGAATCAAAAAACTATTCTGATGAAATTGCAGCAAAGATTGATGCTGAAGTCGCCGGAATCATCTCAAAATCATACGAACTGGCAAAGAAAACAATCAAAAAAAATGAAAAAATTCTTAAACAACTTTCTTCTGATTTATTAAAGAAAGAGGTTGTCTCTGAAGACGAATTCATTAAATATTTTCCAAAAACAAAAGATAAAAATATTAGTGAGGGCTAACTTATATGTGGAGGAAGGTAAAAAGTTTTATTCATCGGGAGAACTCTGTTCTTTTTGCTTCAGGAATTTTAATTTTATCCACTACTCTTTCTAATGTTCTAGGATTATTTCGCGACCACTTTCTTGCGCGCAATGTTTCAACTTATGATCTTGATATCTACTATGCTGCTTTCCGAATACCGGATCTAATTTTTAATATTTTAATTTTTGGTGCAATTTCAGCCGCTTTTATTCCGGTTTTTACATCACATGTATCAAATAATGAAGAAAAGGATGCTTGGCATTTAACAAATTCTCTGATCTCAATTTCAGTTGTTGTTTTAGTCTTTCTTGCCGTCATTGGTTACATATTTATGCCTCTAATTTCACCGTTAATTGTCCCAAAGTTTTCTGCCGAGCGACTTTCCTTAACGATAAAATTGACTCGAATTTTGATGCTAACCCCGATATTTTTCTCCGTCTCCTACTTTCTTGGCGGGGTTCTTAATTCATATAAGCGATTTGTTGCTTACTCGTTTGCTCCCCTTGTTTACAATCTTTCAATAATTTTTGGCGCCATATTTCTTGCACCGAAATTTGGTATTTCTGGAGTGGTATATTCTGTAGTATTTGGATCATTCCTGCACATGTTAGTTCAGTTTCCGACGGCGATAAACTTGGGATTTACTCCGAAAGTCATTTTTGACCTTAAAATGCCCAGCGTTCTTAAAGTTCTTAAATTGATGATACCTCGTGCGATTGGAATGGGTGCAAGCAATATTATGCTTGTAATATATACCGCCATCAGTTCGGCACTTGCCGTCGGATCAATTGCAGTTTTTAATCTGGCAAACAACATTCAAACAATGCCAACAGTTGTTTTTGCCACTTCTTTCTCGACCGCAATTTTTCCGACACTTGCTCATAAATTTTCAACCGGAGATCATGAAACATTTTCGTCCTACATTTCACGATCAGCCAGAGTGATATTTTATCTTCTTGCTCCGTCGACAGTAATTTTTATTTTACTCCGGGCTCAAATTATCCGTTTAATTTTGGGAAGCGGAAAATTTGGCTGGCAAGATACTAAAATGGCAGCGCTAACTTTGGGCTGGTTTTCGGTCTCATTGATTGCACAAGGACTTATCCCGCTTTTCTCCAAAGCATTTTATGCCAAGCATGACACAAAAACGCCGACAATCCTCTCTGTTATATCAATTACTGTTGGTGTTATTGTTGCCTATCCACTTTCCAAAAAAATGGGAGTTGCTGGACTAGCCGCGGCATTTTCGCTAGGAAGCTATATCAATCTGCTTTTACTTTTTGCTTTTTTAAATAGATCAACGAAAAATATTTTTAACATAGAAACCTTTCTTTCTTTGGCAAAAATAGTTTTTTCTTCATTTTTAATGGCACTTGCTGTCAGGGCAAGTGCTCATTATTTTTATAATCTGGTTGATATGCAAAGATTTTTGGGGGTACTGGCCCAATCGTTTTTGGCAACTTTTGTCGGAGTGATAGTATATTTGACAATAACCTATCTATTGAATTCCGAAGAGCTTAATTGGGCGACAAGGAGAAGAGTTAATGACGAAAAGACCAAAAAAAATTGACGGGGTTTCTTTAAAAGAAAAAAAATCTGATGATTTTTTTTCTGAGCTCGATAATAAAAGATCGAAATTCAGCATTTTTTGGTTTTTTTCCGTTTTAATTTTTGCATTGATTTTCGCTTTTTTGGTTTATGGCGCTCTTCAACTCAAACGAGAAAATGTAGATTTGGGTCTTGAAAATTTTGGCGAAGAGACAGCAGTTGATAATTTTGCTGATCGATTAAAAAATATCTCGACACCAGGTGAAACAACAATAGTTTTTGATTCCAATCAATTCGTTTCCGCTTCCGGTGTTGATTCGGCTGATTTTCCACTCGCAAATTGCCGCTATGAAATTGACAAGGACTCTTTATGGCTTGTCGGGAAAATAAAAAATAGCATTATTTTTTGGCCAATAAGAGTTAAGCTTGAATACTCAGCTGTCGGAAATAAATTTATTTTTTTGGTTTCACCTAAAGCTACAGAAAATATTGTTGTTTTTGGCGAAACAAAAAACAAAATCGAAGAAACTATCAATCAAAACCTGAACCAAAATCTGGAGTCGAGTGGTTTTATTGCCAAAAATATTTCAACCAAAAAAGATCGAATCGAATTTCGAGTAATTAAAAGTCTAAAATGAAAGCACTTTGCATATCTGATCTTCATGCCAGAATTTCCTTTTTGCCGGCGCTTGAAAAATTACTTTCGGCAGAGAAATTTGATTTAATGCTATGTGCCGGTGATATTACCAATAATGGTGAAGAAATTGAATATTGCCAGAAATTTATTTCCATTGCCAACAAGTTGCCTTTTTTCTTTGTACCGGGCAATAATGAGCAGGGCGAAATTTATCACTTATTTGATGATTTTTCGGTCGAAGGAAAATTAAGGGAATTTAAAGGTCTGCCCGCAGATGCTTCGCCCGTCCGCAACGATGTAGCGACTTCGGGCGGGCGACCAGCGATGCCCGCCGGCATGCCTTCGGCAAAGCCGATGGCGGCCTGGCAGGCGGGGGAAAAGATTATTGGAATGGGCGGAGTCCCTGATCTTTGGGGACACAACATATACCCGCCAAAAATTTCCGATGAAGAGATGTCAGACAGTATATTTCTTTCGCATATGCCAGCAAAAAATATTGAAAACATAAAAAAGTTTGATTGGACGTCGGAGAAAACTTCTGATTTAAAATTGTCAGCGGCACCTAAAATTCAAATTTCCGGTCACGAGCATCATTTTTGGGGCGTGGGATTTATCGGCAAAACGAAAATACTAAAACTTCCTGCCGGCTTAAATATGATGGCAGCAGAACTCGATACTGAAAATTTGAAAGTTAAATTTATTGATATGAGAAAGTATGATAAAGTAATAACATAGTTTAAAAATCAAAAATCAAAATGCAAAATGACAATGCAAAATTCAAAAATTTCATAGACATTTTATCTTTTTAATTTGTTATTTTGATCTTTGCATTTTAATCTTTAAATTTGAGCGTATGCGACTTGGTGCTCACATTTCAACTTCTGTGCCTTTTTCCGAAGCGGTAAATCGGGCCGCTTTATTGGGTTGCGAATGTATGCAAATATTTGTTAATGCGCCCCAGCGTTGGAATCCGGTTGCAATTTCAGAAAGTGAAATTGAAAAATTTGTCACGCTTAATAAAAAATCCAAAATCAATCCGATAATAATTCACAGCATATACTTAATAAATTTGGCTTCGGAAAATCCATTTTTTTACAAATCATCAATAAAATCACTGTCCGATGATATAAAAAAAGCCGAGTTGATTGGAGCCCTCGGTGTAAATTTTCACATCGGATCAACGAAGGGTCGAAAACTATCGGAGGCAATTAATAAAATCGCAATCGCAATAAAAATAATTCTTGCAACAACAGAAAAACCATTTTTGATTTTGGAAAATTCTGCTGGCGCCGGCGACATTATCGGCGACAAATTTGGAGAGTTAGCAGAAATCCTAGACAAAGTAAATTCAGATCGCTTAAAAGTTACCCTTGATACCGCTCACGCCTTTGGTTCCGGTTACAATATCGCAACAGAAAAAGGACTTGAGAAAACTCTAGTGGAGTTTGACAAATTGATTGGACTTGAAAAATTGGTTTGTTTGCATTTAAACGATTCAGCAGTTCCTCTTTTTTCAAATCGCGATCGCCACGCCGACATTGGCGAGGGCTATATTGGTAAAGGAGCTTTTCGGCGGATTGTAAATCACCCAAAACTTAAAAAACTTCCCGGCATAATCGAAACCCCGGGAATGAAAAATGAGGATGAAATTGATTCTCTAAAAATTTTAAAAGAGCTAAGAAAATAATCATAAAAAATAATCCTCAAGGGAGGATTATGGGTCTACTTTTTTGATTCCGTAGAAAGATACTTCACCAGTCATTATTTTCTGTAAGTATTCTGGCGGAAATTTGTCCATCATCTCGAGTGATATTTCATCGACATCGAACATTATAGCCACTGTCCTGCCTTGTTCAGCGATAAAAACGATTTCGTCGGGATTAATAAGTGATCTTTCTTCGCCCTTAGTCGGATCAGCGGTCGCAATAATCTGATAATATTGATTGGGGGTGTTTTTCTCGTAAATAATTAATAATTGCCATGCCATTAGGAAATGTTCCGGTAGGTTTATCCATGTCCCCAAAAATCCGTTCGAAAAGCCCTAGCATTCTCACTCCTCCTTTGGTATTGGTATTCTAAAACATCATAACAAAGATTTTTTTTTGTCAATGGTTTACTGCTGGAAAAAATCGCTTCAATCTGCTAAATTTGTTTTATGGAAAAAGAAAAAATAAATATTGAAAATATCCGTAATTTTTGTATAATCGCTCACATTGATCACGGCAAATCAACTTTGGCTGACAGAATGTTAGAACTTACTCATACCGTCGAAAAGCGGGAAATGAAAGAACAAGTGCTTGATCAGATGGACTTGGAGCGAGAACGAGGGATAACTATAAAACTTGCTCCCGTAAGAATGAATTATCATGACTACATATTAAATCTTATAGACACGCCAGGACACGTTGACTTTTCCTACGAGGTTTCAAGATCACTGGTGGCGGTTGAAGGTGCAGTTCTTTTAGTTGATGCGTCTCAGGGAATAGAGGCACAAACACTGTCGGTTCTTTATGCGGCGATTGAAAAGGATCTGACAATTATTCCTGTTGTGAATAAAATTGATTTGCCGGCGGCAAAACCGCAGGAGGTGGCAAAAGAAATTGTCAAACTTCTCGGCTGCAAAAAAGAAGAAATAATATTTGCCTCCGGAAAAACCGGCAAAGGTGTCGAAGAAATTTTAAACGCCGTTGTTGATCGTATCCCCTCCCCTAGAGTTGATCAAGACAACAACCTCAAATCGTTAATTTTTGATTCTGTTTATGATCCGTTCCGCGGGGTGGTAGCATATATCAGGGTTTTTTCCGGCGAAATTTCTGCTGGAAATGAGATTTTATTAATGCAAACTAAAAGCCGGGGGAGGGCAGAGGAGGTTGGAATTTTTCGCCCTGACCGCTCCCCTATTCCGTCTCTTTCTGCCGGTGAAATTGGCTATGTTGTTACTGGGTTTAAAGATGTTTCACAGGCGGCCGTTGGTGATACGATTACCCTTGAAAAAAGTCCGGCTCTTGTTCCTCTTTCTGGCTATAAAAAAGTTAAACCATTAGTTTTTGCCTCAATTTATGCTGGCGACAGCAATGATTATCCTGATCTAAAAGTTGCAATTTTTAAATTAAAATTAAATGATGCGTCACTAACTTTTCTGCCTGAAAGATCAGAGGTGCTTGGTTTTGGTTTTCAATGCGGCTTTCTCGGTCTTCTTCATTTAGATATTGTCAGAGAACGATTGGAGCGCGAATTTGATCTTAATGTTGTTATCACAACGCCAACAGTTGAATATAGGATCAAAAAAAGAAATGGTGAGGAAATAATAATCGAAAGAGCGTCAGAGATGCCGGAGGTAAATACTTTTGAGGAAATTTTTGAACCATGGTCGACACTTGAAATCGTTACCCCAAAAGATTACATCGGGCAAATTATGGATTTGTGCCAAAAAAAACGAGCCACTTTTGAAAACACAGAATACCTCGATGACAATAGGGTAATTTTAAAATATCAAATTCCCCTATCGGAATTGATTGTTAATTTTTATGATCAATTAAAATCGATCTCTTCCGGTTATGCTTCGATGAATTATGAGCAATTGGATTTTCGACCGGCAAAACTTTCTAAAGTTGATATTGCAATTGCCGAGGAAAAAGTTGATGCTTTAAGCTTTATCTTTTTTGCGCCGAATGCCCAGTCGGAAGCGCGGCGGATTGTTGAGCGACTAAAAGATTTAATTCCCAGACAGAATTTTGAAATAAAAATTCAGGCGATGATTGGTGGTCAAATAATTGCTTCGGAGCGCATCTCCCCTCTTCGCAAAGATGTTACCGCCAAATTATACGGCGGCGATGTTACGAGAAAAAACAAACTACTTGATAAGCAAAAAAAAGGAAAAAAGCGTCTGCGTCAATTCGGTCGTGTTAATGTTCCAGGCGATATTTTTGTTAAGGTTTTGAGGAATGAGTAAAAAATTGGAGTAAAAACTATCA
>CAZVFH010000014.1:14910-18734 GCA_964626415.1 uncultured Candidatus Saccharibacteria bacterium | reverse complement strand
GGCATTTTCATTCGAATGACGGCGCCTTCGGGCAATTTCGAATTTTGAATTTTGGATTTCGAATTTGTTTCGGATTTCGATATTCGGATTTCGGATTTTCCTCGGCATCGTCCGCTATACTTTGGCGCTAGACCTTTTGACACTTGTTCATCATGTTCTTTTTTTAATTCTTCTTTTGAACAAGTGCAAATATAGGCCTTTTTTTCTTCGACTAATCCAAAAGCCGCTTTTTGATAAATCTCTTTTCTTCCCGACTGAATTATTGGCGCGGAAGAGTTGTCGGCGGAAATTCCCAACCAATTTAGCGACTCAATGATTCTTTCTGTCGCGCCCTCAACTGATCGCTGCCTATCAGTATCTTCGATCCGCAACAAAAATTCGCCACCCTGATTTTTGGCAAATAAATAATTAAATAGAGCGGTTCTGGCACCGCCTATGTGCAACTCCCCAGTTGGACTTGGCGCAAATCTGGTTTTGATTGTAGACATTTTGAAATTTAAAAATTAGGAAATGAGCTAACTCTTTTCCTAATTCTAGCAAATTGCCTATAAAAATAATAGTAGCCCGCGGCCTACTGGCCGCGGGCTTGCTTCTCCGCCGCGAAAGCGACGTAAAAGCTGGGTCGAACGGAGTATCTTTAATTTACACCCTCAAAATCAACTTGTCAATAGTTCAGAAATTTTACTTCAACTTTGATTATCTCGTAGACGATTGCACCCGATTGGCGACTCACCGGCGCCACCCAAAGTTCAACTTCACTCGAAAATCCTTTGACCTCAAGAGAGGTGCAAAAGTCAAAAACCGCAATGCCGTTTATAACACTTTTCGGTTTTACCCGGAGCCAATCATCGACCTCTGTGATTGCCTTCCCACGTTTTTGAAACATCGCCACAACAAATTCTCTGGCAATCTCCTCGGCTGATGTTGGGATAATCAAGTTTTTGGGCTGACTCGCCAACCACTTGTCCGGTGGCACCATCTCCCAAAGTACAATCTCATCGCCAATTTCGCGAAAAATCAGCCAGCCATCAGAGTCGCAGTTATCAAGTGTTTCAATGTGAAAGACGCGACTTTCAGCTGGCAAATTGCCAGCAAAACCCTTTTCCCACTGACTTCCAACGGTGAAATCCTTGCAAAGTCCGAAGTTTTTCAGTGGTGTCATTACACAAAGCGCGAGCTCTTTGGTGATAACCTGATCTGAATGTGCTTTCTTTGGACACATCATTACCAGTGCAACTAACCTAATGAATATCACAAACAAAACGATTTTGACGAATGTGAGATGACTCATCACTACCACCTCCGAGCGGGATTTGATAAAAGAATATCAGAAAAGAAAAAAATTTGCAAGAAAATGCCCCTGATAGCAAGCGCATTTTTTGAGAACTGCGAAATAAAACTTATCGGATACTGGACGATCGTTTAATATCCGATAAAAAAATATTAAAAAACAGCATTTTTTATATGATTTATTTCATCGCCGTCAATCGCGATGACATCAATTCGCAGATTGTTTTTTGGAAATTCTTGGGTGATTGCTCTGGCTAAAAGCCGCAGTTTTTGTTGCTTTGAGTGGCGGACTAAATCGGCTGCGCCGCCCCAGCCAAAACCGCGAACGGTTTTGACCTCGACAATAACAATCGCACCATCGCGATCGCGAGCCAAGATATCAATCTCACCAAAAGGATAATTTATATTTCGCCCGAGAATTTTGTATTTTTCTCGACGCAAAAATTCAGCCGCCAACTCCTCGCCAACATTTCCGATTGATTTGTTTTGAGATCTATCCATATATTAATCTTATTCCAAATTACTCAATCCAACAATTTCACTACAACACCACGAAGTGTTGCATAAGAATTAAAAAACACCCGACTTCAGCGGATGTTTTTTAATTCTTTATTTCTTTAATTTCTTCTTTTTTCTCTTCTTTATCCCCTTTGCCCTCTTTACCTTCTTCTTGTTCTACCTGCTTATGTGCTGCCAGCGCTGTTTCAGCTTTTTTTTCAAGTTCTGCTTCCTTGGCCGCTTTTGCTGCCGCCGCTTTTTCCGCCGCTTTGGCTTGTTCTTCGGCAATTTTTTCTAATTCTTCTTCTGCTCCGCGCTCCTCCCACATTTTATAATCGCGGTTTAATTCTTTTAGACGAGCATCTTTACCGGAAAGATCGCGCAAAAAATATAATTTGCTTCGACGAACTTTTGATTGTTTAATCCGCTCGACTTTAACAATTCGCGGTGAATGAAGCGGAAAAGTTCGCTCGACGCCAACGCCAAATGACTCTTTGCGAACAGTATAACTTCCATCAAGCGACTTTCCGCCGTGAGTGGCAATAACCAAACCCTCAAAAATTTGGACGCGCTCTTTGTCGCCCTCTTTAATTTTTTGATGCACGCGAAGAGTATCGCCGGCATTTAGATCGGGAATATTCTTTTTCATAAATTTGGATAAAATGCTTTGCATTTTAAGTTCAAAGATTAAAATTTAAAGATCAAAATGACAAATAAAAATGTAAAAATTTTAACAATAAGGGGAATAATCATTTTAAATTTTACATTGTCATTTTTAATTTTGATTTTTGCATTTTGAATTATTTTCGCTCTTCTTTAACTTCGATGTTTCAAAATCAAAGAAGAGCGAGAGCTGCCGATGATGGTTTGGCAGCTCTCTTGTTACATTCCACCGGATGATGATGTGGCGGAGAGATTCGCGCCGGCAACGGGGCACTTGGCACCGATGCCGGTTCCTCTTGCCGGTTAGTGGCTGACCGCGAAGCGGTCAAGCAAAGCCGGCAGCCCTTTCAGGGGGCGATGGACGCGGTTTCAACGTCGCGTCCGGTTACGAGGCGTGCTCCTCGATCTGGGCCGCCGTCGCCCAGCCGAGGTCGACTGGGATTGCCTTGTCCGGCTCCTCCAGGTTAAACTCCTCCCGGAGGGTCGTCATGCGCTCGCTCAAGGGAAGTCCCGATCTCTCGCGAGCGGCTTTCTTGGAAAGCGGTCCTGCCATCCTACTTCACTTCTTCCTACTCCGGGATGGCGCCGGAGCAGGTTGTGGGTCCCCTGCGCGCTGACTGCATACTGCCTGCATTTGCGCGCCCTCCCTACAGATTGTTACTCGGCGGTGATGCCGAGCAGCTCGCCATGCGCATCACCGCGCTGGCGAGCGATTACGGCAACGACACGTGTCGACAACTACGACACCACCCCACCGCAACGGGGACACTTCTCAGTGCGACCCACAAGAATCTTTCTCTCTTTCTCGTGGCCGCAGACCGAGCAATACCCCGTCTTTGCACTCATGAAGCAACGCCTCCCTTCTCGTTGCGACGAAGTAGTGACGGTGAGCTGTCACCCTGAATGAAAAAAAGAACTATTAGTGGATTCCCGACTTCTCGGGAATGACAATATTCTTCACTTCGTTCAAGATAACGGTTTCAGTTTACTTGGAGCATTCTAACACTGACTTGACTACATTGACTAAACATTGACTGGAATAAATTTCATTTGTCAGCGAAAAGTCAGTGTGGACTGGTCAGTGTTAGAATTCTTAATTATTATTCAACGCTGACTTCCGTCTTCCTAATCCTGCTTCCGGTAAAAGTTTTCTTTTTTAGTTGGCGATAGCTAACAACGCCATCTTTTTTCGCATATAAAGTGTAATCAACACCAGTGCCGACATTTTCGCCAGCGAGCCATTTTGTCCCTTTTTGGCGAATAAGAATATTGCCGGCAATCGCCTTTTCTCCACCGAAAAGCTTGACTCCAAGTCGCTTGGAGACGGAATCTCGTCCTAAACTTGTCGAACCTCCAGCTTTTTTATGAGCCAT
>CAZVFH010000014.1:1579-14810 GCA_964626415.1 uncultured Candidatus Saccharibacteria bacterium | reverse complement strand
ATTTCTCGTTTTACGAACTGATCCGCTCGACCGTATTTTAGTGGCGGATAACTTATAATGTAGCCCAAATTTTCAAAAAAGTCAAGTAGGCGAGAAAAAATTGATAGTTTTTTTCCGTTTTTCATTTCCAGTAAAGGAAAAACCATACAGACAACTTTTGGTTGTTTTTTTGTTTTCGCCAAATTTTCAAAGAATTTCTTGTATAATCTGCTGATATTTTCTGCCTCAACTTCCGCTTCGACTTGGGAAAACTTTTCTCGGCGAGGTTTTCCAAGATTAGGCTCGGTAACAATAATATAATCGCGATCAATTTCATTAAAGTTGAATTTTGTCGAATCACTCTGAATAATTTTGAATTTTACATTGTCATTTTCCTGCCTGCCGGCGAGGCAGGGATTTTTGATTTTTGATTTTTGAATTAGCCAATCAAGATTGGCCCTGCTATTATCGACTGCCTTTCCCGAAATGTCAACTCCCAAAACCGAAAAACCCAAAACCACCGCTTGCATTAAAATGTTGCCAGAACCACAAAAAGGATCAACCACAACAACTTCGTTGTTGTAATTTCTAATTTCTAAATCCGAATTTCTAAATTCTATCGGATTATTTGTAATTTCGTAATTTCGTTTAATTTGTAATTTTGTAGGGGAAACTTGTCCAAGAGCAATGTTTACCATTGCTCGGGCAAGTTTCGGCGGCAACATTCCTGCGCGAGCATCAGCCCGCGGTTTGCCATAATCAATTTCCGACCAAAAATTTATGTTTTGAACTGCCGCAAGCTGGCCAATACCGGAGTTGAAAATCCCAAATTCAAGTCCGGTCTTGTCCAATTCATATTGAAAACTTTGAGCGCTTGAAAGTCGATCGCCATCTTTTGGCGGTATTATCCGAAGTGATTTTTTGTTTTTAAATTGTTTTTTGATTGACAAGCCGAAATGAAAAGTATTTAAAACTTTTTTTGAATAATTTGAGATCCCAAATGTCAATTTTTTTTCTTCTGCGGATTGCAAAATTTCTGCAATTTGATCAGTCTTGTCGGAAACTCGACGAAAAATCTTTATCGTTCCACCCAAAATCTCGATCAATTTTTTTAAAATTTCATCATCGAAAAAATCAGATTTGATTTCTAGAACTTCATCGTTTAAAATAGAGAAAGAATAGGGTAAATCCTCCTCCGACCCCACTTCGCCCAACTTCGCTCTGCCGAGCTTCACTGGACTTCGCGGGGTTTTCGCTTCGCTCAAATAAACACCAAAATTAGCCAAAACGCTTTCAACTTCTTTTTGGCTTATTTTATTTTCTCGACCGAGAACAAAATAAAATGAATTCATAATTAAAAGTTAAGATCTCAAAATGTAATTGAGAATTTTAAATAGCCGACTCCATAATTCTTAATTTTGAGATCTTAATTCTTAACTTATTTAGTTATAACATAAACTAGCAATTTTAACTATTATTATGCCCGACGACAAACCAAAATCAAATTTCGTTCATCTTCATGTTCACTCGCACTATTCGATGCTTGACGGCATGGGGAATATTCCCGATCTGGTAAAAAAAGCCAAAGATGACGGACAAATTGCGTTGGCGCTAACAGACCACGGCGTAATGCACGGCGCAATTGAGTTTTACGAGACATGTAAAAAAGAAGGGATAAAACCATTAGTCGGCATTGAGACCTACATTGCTCAAAGAACAATGAAAGATAAACAGCCAAGAGTTGATGCCAACTCTTATCATTTGGTACTTTTGGCAAAAAATTATCTGGGCTACCAAAATTTAATGAAGATCACTTCGATCGCCCACCTTGAAGGATATTATTACAAGCCGCGAATTGATAAAAGGAGATTGAAAAAATACTCCGAAGGGATTATCGCCCTTTCTGCTTGTGTTCAAGGTGAAATTCCGCGAAAAGCGCTCGAAGGAATCGAAAAAGGCAGAAAAGCGGTCAGGGAATACTTAGAAATTTTTCCCAAAGATGATTTTTATTTGGAAGTTCAACATCATCCAAATACCGTGCCGGAGCAGAAAAAGGCAAATGAGAATATTTTTAAACTTGCTAAAGAATTTGGGCTGAAAGTTGTCGCCACCAATGATACTCATTATGTAAATTCCGACGACAACATCGCTCATGACGCTCTGCTTTGTCTGCGAACCGGAAAACTTGTCTCCGATGAAAATCGGCTGAAAATTGTTGATGATGATTATTCGCTAATCCCGACGACCCAAATGGAAAAAAATTTTGCCGATCATTTGGAGGTGATTACAAATACGCTGGAAGTTGCCGAAAAATGTAATTTGGAGATCGAACTTGGCAAATTTAAATTTCCGGAATTTCCATTGCCAGTGGGTGAGACATATGAGACATACTTAAGAAAATTAATTGACGAACGCTTGCCAAAGGTCGTAGATAAAATCACTCCGGAAATGAAAGAGCGGATTGATTACGAATTTAAAGTGATTAAAGACAAAAAATATCTCGGATACTTCTTGATCGTGCAGGATTTTTTTCACTTTGCCAAAGTGAAAAAAATCCCGACAAATACTCGCGGTTCGGCCGCTGGCTGCTTTATCTCTTATGCACTCGGTATCACCGGAAAACAACTTAACCCCTTGGACTACAATTTGCCGTTTGAGCGCTTTTTAAATCCCTATCGCCCATCGGCGCCGGATATTGATGCCGATATCGCCGATTCCGGCCGCGACGAAATTATTAAATATGTCTCGGAAAAATACGGCAAAGATCATGTTGCCCAAATCATCACCTACGGGACAATGGCGGCAAGAATGGCTGTTCGCGATGTTGGCCGGGTTCTTGGTATGACTTACTCTGAAGTCGATGTTATCGCCAAAATGATTCCTCCGCTGAAAACGACTTTAAAACAAGCTCTCGAAACTGTTTATGAGTTAAAAAATCTTTACGACTCCGATATTAATGTCAAAAAATGTATTGATATCGCAAGGCGATTGGAAGGCGTCGTTCGCCACGCTTCTGTTCACGCCGCCGGTGTTGTAATTGCGCCGGGAGAAATTACCGATTATTCGCCGGTGATGATGGACACAAAAGGCGGACGCTTAATCACCCAATATGAAATGCATACCGTTGGTGAAGATGGAATTGGCTTAATTAAGATGGACTTTTTAGGACTTGCCAATCTTTCGATTATCCAAAATGTAATAAAAATTGTTAAAAAAACCCGTGAAATTGAGGTAATTTTGGATGAAATTCCGCTTGATGATAAAAAAACCTTTGAGCTTTTGTCTCGCGGTGAAACAATCGGAGTTTTCCAACTTGAAAGCGAGGGGATGCGAAAAAACATCAAGGAGCTACGGCCGACGACAATTCATGACATTATGGCGATGGTGGCGCTTTATCGCCCGGGGCCAATGGCTTTTATTCCAGAATATATCAAGCGCAAACATAATCCTTCGCTTATCAGATATGTCGATCCGCGAATGGAGAAATTTCTTGATAAATCGCTAGGGCTTATTGTTTATCAAGATGATGTTCTCTCGATTGCGCTTGAACTTGCCGGTTACAACTGGGAGGAAGTTGATAAATTTCGAAAAGCAATCGGCAAAAAAATCAAAAAGGAAATGACAGCGCAAAAGGAGAAATTTTTTAAACAGATTATTGAAAGAGGAATGGCGGAGTCGGCAGCGCAGGAGCTTTGGGAACAGATTGAGACCTTTGCCGGCTACGGTTTTAACAAAGCTCACGCCGCCAGTTACGGACTCGTTGCTTACCAGACCGCCTATTTGAAAGCTAATTTTCCGCCGGAGTATATGTCGGCGCTTATGACCTCAAATAAAAATGATCTTGATAAAATTGCGCTGGAAATTGAGGAGTGCAAAAGAATGGGAATTGGAGTTCTGCCGCCGGATATAAATGAATCATTTGTTGACTTTGGCGTTGTAAAAAACACTGGAAATGTCAGATTTGGGCTCTCGGCAATAAAAAATGTCGGCGTCGGTGTTTCCGAGGAAATTGTCGAGGAAAGGAAGAGGAGCGGAAATTTTATTTCGCTTCTTGATTTTATCACTCGGCTTGATGGCAAAGTCATTAATAAAAAAACGATGGAATCGCTGGCGATGGCTGGAGCGCTTGATGAATTTGCCGAGAGAAATCGACTTCTTGCCAATATGGAGCGGATTTTGGCTTATGCTTCCGCCGGACAAAAAAACCGCGATGCCGGCAAAATCTCGCTCTTTGGCGAAGCCGAAGAGAAAAAACAGACGCTGGAACTGGAAGACACGGCACTTGCTGACAAAAAACAGCGTCTTTCTTGGGAACGTGAACTTTTGGGAATGTATATTTCCGAACATCCACTTTCGGAAATTCTACCGATTTTGACACCGCATCAGCAGAAAAAAATTGTTGAGATTGTGGCAGAAAATGAGAATGAATATGTCAGAATCGCCGGAGTTATTACCAATATTCAAGAAATTATCACCCGTCGAACAAATCAGAAAATGGCGTTCATCAAAATCGAGGATCAGACAAAAAATATTGAGACCTTAATTTTCCCGAAAATCTATGCCGAATATTCGGCGATAATCCAACCTGACAACGCTATCGTCGCCGAGGGATTTGTTTCGAACAAAGACGGGGAATTAAAACTTTTAGTTGAAGGAATTTGGAGTGCAAGCGACAAAAATATACCGCCATTTTCGAAACGAGCAAAGAGGAAAAATGGTGGCTGGGAAAGCACCAAATCCGAATATCGAAATCCGAAACAAAATGGGGAAAATCCGAATATCGAAATCCGAAATAAAGAAGTCAAAAAAACTGAAACAATCACAATTACACTTCCCAAAAACGCTGACAAAAAAATCCTTTCGGAAATTAAGGAAATTTTAACCACTCACCCAGGGGAAAATCCGGTTATAATTCGCCTGCCGAAAAACGGTGAGGACTACAAAGAAATGAAAATAAAAAACCGCCTTAACATAAGTCCAGTGGTAAAACGAAAAATTATTGAAGTTGTAGGGAAAGAAAATGTAAAAGTTAACGACTGATAACAATTATGCTATTATTTAATTGAGATCAATAATTAAACTATTTTCATGACAATTGAAAATTTTTCACTAACACCTGAAATAAATAAGTACGAAATTGAAAAAGAACGAAACAAAATTAGAGGATTCGTTTTTTTGGGAATTTTTACCGGAAGTTTGGAAGAATCGTCCTCATCAGATTTGCGTGATGCAATTTCGGAAATGAGCTCTGATGAAGAACTCGACGAAGTTAATGGCGACAATGTTAATACAACAGATCATACATATTTGCACCTTGATGTCCCTGCCAGAGAATACGAAAAACCGCAGCAATTTATTTTGGACTTTGCCAGATCGGTTGATATGCTTGCCGGATGTGCTCAAGCAATCCCATCGATTCAATATGTTTATGGCGCCAGCTATTTATCAAGATATGCTACAAGATTTGGTTTTCAAACTGCTGAACTGCCTGAAAAATCCAAGAAGGCAGAAATTAGTAGGGCTTTATATGTCGAATCAAAAGGCGAAGAAAAAGCTGAAAAGATCCCAAAGCCAATGCTGGCATACATTTCAGCTACAGATTTATTGCAAGCAAGAAAGAGTGAACGAGCTAAAAATGACGAAACAACCAGAGTTCTTGGCGATTTAACTATTATACACAAACGGTTTATTCGCGAACAAAAAAGAATTGTTGATGTTTTGCCAGAAGAAATGGCTGATTATTGTTGTGGAAATACTTTGAAAATAGAAATAAATCCAAATGTCAGCCAGAAAGAAATGATAAAATCTTTCGATATGCTTGTCGGATATGTTTCAACACTTCCTTCAATTTGGAATGTTTATATTATTAATCCTGAAGAACACGAGGAGTTGTTAGGGGAAATTGGTTTTTTGCCAATTGAAGATGAAAATTGTTCTGGATTATTGCCAAAAGTATTGGTCGCTTCTGATGGTGGAAAGTTTGCTGCCTCAATTGTTGAATTAAAGGACTGGGGAGTCGAGACAAGTGGCTCGACAGTCGCCATCAATCCAACTCGTTCAGCTTAAATAAAGAATAATTAAAAAATTCCAACATCAGTTGGAGTTTTTTTGTTGATAGTCCCTCTATTCTCTATTCGCTATTCTCTATTCTCTACTCAAGAAAGAAACCGACTTTTAGTGGATCCCCGCTTTCGCGGGAATGACGGAAAAGCTAAGACCTAATATTCTTCGTTATCTCCTGCTGGACTTGATAGGGGTCGGGGATGTGCTTGATGATTAGTTGATTTTGGGTTCCGGCGGTTTGGACGACAATTTCGCCATAATTTAACGAGGTGCCGATAACGCCGGAAGTATTGTTGGTAACATCTTGAATTTTCGAAAAGTCGGTTTCGGTAATTTGGCGATTAAAAAAGTTTTTTTGATCAATATTTATCACCCGCTGATTGGTAATTAAACAAAACGAGTTGCGATAAACAAAAATCGCTTTGAATAAAACGGCAAAAATAAATAGCGCTAAAATTCCGCCGCAGAAGTAGAAAACTTGGCCAAAATCAAAATAGATCAAGACAATCACCGCCAGCGTAAAGGCCAAAGTCGCCTGCAGTAGCGGCCAGAAAAAGACAATCGGATGGCGCCGGACTATTTTTATCACTTTTTCATTTGGCCGCTGTCCGCGAAATGTAAAATTTGCATCTTCCATGGTTCTAGTATAACTTATATTGAAAATTCTAACACTGACTTGACCACACTGACCTTACACTGACAATTGATTAGTTTGCCAATCTTTTTATCTTTATTCCTTCTTTGCCGGGAGCAATAATTAAACCAACTGGGATCTGCTCGGATTTTATGTAATTTAGTAGCTGGTTTATGTCTTTCTGATATATTTCATTCCTGATTTTAAATTCAATCGCAACCTTCTCGACGACGAAATCAACGTAATACCTGCCAACGATTTTGCCCTCGAATATAATTTTGCCGTATTTTTCTTTGGAATATTTTAACTTATTTTTCTCAAGAAGTGCCCCAAATGATCTTTGATAAACTTTTTCTGGCAGTCCGTAGCCCAATTCATCATAAATATCATAGGCAAATCTTATTAGTTTGCTTGTCAATTCCGATTTTGAATACTCTTTTTTGATATATTTATTCATTTATCAGTGTTGAGTCAGTGTTGTAAAGTCAGTGTTAGAATTTCCCATTTATTTCATCGATCCAAGGAACGGCAAAATGGTGAACACCAACATTAGCGCCAGCAAAATGATGAAAACAATTTTCACCCACCTTTTATCTCCGAGCATTCTCCCTCCTCTTTTTAATTTGGTTTAGAAAAATTATTAAAACGCCGACGAAAAATATTAAGATTATCGAAGCGATGACTTTGTGATTTGTTGTTGATCGAAGCGCGACCCAGCCGAAAAGAGCGGCGATTATATACATCGAAATTACCGCCTGGCGAACAGAAAATCCGGCGGCTAAAAACCGGTGATGTAGATGAGTTTTATCCGGCGTTGTGAATGGATTTTTGCCGTGCCAAATTCGAGCGCCGGCGACAACCAAACCATCAACAATCGCAAAACCCAAAACCAAAAAAGCCGTCGCTAATTTTCCACCGGAAATTAGCGGCAAAACACCAAGCAGAAAGCCCAAAAACATACTGCCGCAGTCGCCCATAAAAATCTTTGCCGGATAAAAGTTCCAGAAAAGAAAACCAATAGTCGCACCTGCCAGAATTATCGCTGTTGATGCCACCGCCGGCTGGCCAACAAGAACACTCAATATAAACAGGGTAATTGCGGCAATTGCCGAAGTTCCGGCGGCCAGCCCGTCAATTCCATCAATAAAATTAATCACATTCATCATCCCGACCAACCAGATCAAGGTGAGAAGATCAGACCAAAACGAGATGTGATAAATCGTGCCAAAAAGTGGAATTGGAAGATAAAGCGAGTTTAAATTTATTGTTCCGCCAAAGGGGTTAGCGATAAAGTCGATGCCGATTCCGGAGGCGACAATAATGCCGGAAGCGACAATTTGGGCGAATAATTTTATCGACGCTGGAAGGCCACGAAGATCATCAATCAGCATAACAAAAACGATCAGCAGGGCTGCCAGCCAGATGCCGAAAATCCGCTTGTCAATAAGGAACCATTTGGCGCCGGAAAGCGACAAATTCGGGTCAAGAAAGTAAAAAAATACGATTGACGCGACAATAAAGGCAAGAAAAATCGCTATCCCGCCAATTCGCGGAAGTGGTTTTTTATGGGAATCGCGGCTGCGAGTTTCTGGTAAAAGTTTTTTAGAAACAGCAAAATTCCGAACAACGCCGGTTAAAAGTGCCGATAAAACGAGCGAAAAAGAAAAGATTAGAAAATACATCATTTTATTCAAAAAAATCAATTGCTAAATTCGGCTGTTTTAAAAAACGAATTTTGATTCCCAACTCGCGAAAAAGATCCCTGAATTGTTTATCGGCGTATTTTTCAAAAACAACAACCTCTTTAATTCCGGCGTTTGCCATCATTTTGGCACAAACATTGCAAGGTGAATGAGTGCAAAACATCGTCGCTCCACTGATATCAGAAAATCCACCAGCGGCTTGGATAATTGCGTTTTGTTCGGCATGAACAGCGCGGCAAATTTCATTTCGCTCGCCGCTTTTAATTCCAAGTTCGTCGCGCAAACAACCAAGTTCCAAACAATCCTTCGCTCTTTTTGGTGCACCGTTATAGCCGGTAGCGAGAATTATTTTATCTTTGACAATAATTGCCCCAACAGAGTGCCTTCGGCAAGTCGCCCGTTCGGAAACTACCAGTGCCAATTTCATAAAATATTCATCGGCAGTTAAGCGATCAGTTTTTCTTTTACTGCTCGGGGTCAGTTTTTTTGTTCCTTTTTTAGCCATAAATTTCCTTAATAAAATAATCAATTTGTTGGTGTAAATTTTTTAACTCACCGGTATTTATAAATGTAAAATCAGCCATAGCAATCGGACCGGCTTTGTGAAGATTTTCAATCTCCGCTTTATCCCTGGCGGCAGCTTCAGCGGGAGTAAAACTTCGAAAACGCAAATCTTTGTCACTGCCGTGTCTTTTTGATCGGTTATCGAGACGAAGATAGCGCATTTTTGGAGGAGCGTAGACGGCAATAACCATCAATCGATCGCCGTATTTTTCCTTTAAGACAAGATACTCCTCCCATGAATAAAGTCCGTCACCAATAACATCTGATGATTTTAACAGTTTATTAAATTTCGGGATATTCAAAGTTGCAAATGCCGCCATTCCGTATTCTTTTCGAAAATCCTCGCGAATTTTTTTCTCTAACGCTTCACTCGGCGTCACTCCCATCTCTTTAACTTTATCTAAAGTAATTTGGCCAAATCGGACAAAACCAAACTTTCTTTTTAACATTAAATACTCGGCAACCTCCGATTTGCCGGCACCGCACATTCCAACTAGACAGATTAGTTTATGGTTCATAATAGTTCAGCCACGAAGTGGCTACAACAATTTTAAATTTTGATTTTTAAATTTTAAATTATCTCTTAACTCTTCCCCACTCCTTCGTGTAAAAAACATCTTCCATAACCAAATCGTAATTAATAATTTCAGACGGGGAAAACCAAAGTGCAATTTCCCGCTCGGCTTCTTCTACCGATCCGGAGGCATGGACTAGTGACTGAATCGCTCTGCCGGTTTCGTCGGACATTTCGTAAGAGTCGGAGGAGTAGTCGCCGCGAATTGAGCCAATGTCGGCAGAAAGCGGGTTTGTCGCGCCGGCAGTTTTTCTGCCAAGCGCCACGGCATGCGGACCCTCCCAAATCATCGCCAAAATCGGCCGATCGCGCAGAGAGTCCATCAACTTTTCTCGCGTTAATTTGCCATACTCGATTGGCTCTAAGAGATTTTTTTCACCCTTGCTGGCATAATTTTCCCGAGTTTTTGTTCCGGAGGAAAGATACCACTCCTCGTCATCGGCATAATGTTTGCCGATAAATTCAGAGTTGGGGGCAATTAATTTACAAGCGACCATTTTTAATCCGCGTTTTTCAAATTTCGAAATAAACTCGCCAATCAAATGGCGCTGAATTGATTCCGACTTAATCGCAATCATCGTTCGCTCTGGCTTAAACTTCTTTTCTGGCATTACAAAACTCCTTTTCTTATTTCTTTACCATCTAAGAATAACGAATGGTCCAAATAACAAATGACTAATGGATACCTATTTGTTATTAGTCATTTGGCTAAATCCGTTATTCTTAGGTTTTTATAATTCTTTTCACTTGTTTTTCCGCCGCTTCCGGTCCAACTAATGCCAAAGTTAAATTATTTTCGTCAAGATATTTTTTCGCCGCCGATAAAACTTGATCAAAAGTGATCGACTCGACTTCGGCAAAAACCTCTTCTTTGGTTTTAATGTTACCAGTAAATATCAAATTATTTAAGTAGAATTCGGCTAAATTTAGCGAATCCTCAAAAGCGATTTTTGTTTGTCCGATCATAAATGACTTTGCCGCCTCGACTTCTTCCCTGCTCAAATCTTTTTTGATTTTTTGATATTGATTTATAACTTCGAGGAGTGTCTCGCCGACTTTGTTGTTGGCAACGCCGCCGGAAGTGTAAATTGCGCCAATGTCGGAGAAAAATTGCCCCGAAGTTCGAATGTCATAAGCCAACCCCCGCTTCTCGCGAATCTCCTGAAATAGCCGCGAACTCATCGCCCCGCCGAGAATTATTGTCAAAAGCCTTGTCGCCAAGCGATCTTTTGCCGAATAACTTGGGCCGAAATTGCCGATGACAAAGTTTGTTTGGTTTGTGTCTTTGGTTTGATGGTGAAATTTTTTCGCTGAAAGTTTTAGTTTTTGTTGATCTTTGAAATCCGAAGTTGAAAAATCAAACTTCGATTCAACCATTTTAACAACTTCCCCTGGCGATAATTTGCCGAAATTTCCCGAAACGCAAATGTAGGTTCGGTTTGATGAATATAGCAATTTTTTGTTTTCAAGCAACTTTTCTCGATTGAAATTTCCAACCGTCTTGATTGTTCCACCGACTCTTTTACCAAGCGGAGTGCCGGCAAAAAGCGCTTCGGAGAAAAGATCAAAAACTTCCGAGGTTGGCATATCTTGATGGAGCTTGACTTCTTCGACGACGACTTTTTTCTCTTTTTTGATATCCTTTAAATCGAATCGGGAATTGACCAACATGTCGGAAAAAATATCAATTGTTTTCTCCAAATGTTCCGACGCCGATTTGATGTGATAGGAAACCGTTTCTTCCGATGGATGAGCGTTAAATTCTGCGCCAAGCGCATCAATTTCTTTGGCGATAGCGTTCGATGACGGACGACGAGTTGTGCCGGTAAAATACATGTGTTCCAAAAAATGCGACATTCCGGCAAGATCGTCGCTCTCAAATCGTGAGCCGGCGCGGGTGACAATTAAAAGCGCCACCGCCTCGGTTGAATTATCCGGCGCGAGCACAATTTGCAAACCTTTTTTGGTTTTGTGAAGATGAGGAGATATCACCATAATTTTCAATTTCTAATTTTCAATTTTCAATAAATTTTCAATAAATTAATTTTCTAATTCCGAAAATCCGCTTCAATAATTTTGATTTTTGCATTTTGATTTTTAAATTGTTTATGGTATGCCCGAGAGGATTTGAACCCTTCGACTTCGCTCAGGGCAGGCCTACGACCTCCCCGATTTGGAAGTGGTACCCCGAGGCCGATTCGAACGGCCAACCTTCAGATCCGCAATCTGATGCTCTATCCATTGAGCTATCGGGGCGTTCTATCCACTGAGCTACGCGGGCAGAAAATAATGCAAAATTAAAAAATCAAAATGCAAAGTTATGGAGTGACTATTATAGTTCAGGCACGAAGTGCCTACCAAAATTTTAAACTTTAAATTTTGAATTTTGAATTTTATTTTGACTCTGTCAAAATTTGATCCATCTATTTATCTTATCCGCCACATCTTCGCCACGATCTTCGGCTTCGGGAAGATGTTTTGAGAGAAACAGACGAACTTGCTCGGGATTCTCAAGATCAATTGGCATTTCAATTGGAAGCGCCAATCGAGATAGTTGTTCAAAGCGAACAATCGCCCTGCCCTGAGAATCAAATATCCAGAATGATTTCAGTTGATCAAAACCATAAACTCGATCATCAATCGTAATTCCCTGATCGTAAATTGCATAACTCTTCTTTTTGCCGCTCGTTCGCGATTGGGAAATTAAAGCCAAAGTTGCAGCGACGACGACTCCGGCCGCCAGCCAATATTTAAACCAGAGAAATCCGGCGGTCAAAAGCAACCCCGCAAGAATCACATAAAACAGCCAGCCCTTCGGTTTTTTATGGCTTTCAAATTCAGTTGTTTGCCAAAAGAAAACCGGTTTGTCGGTTGGCGAAATTGTCTCTTTTTTATCTGCCATTTATCCTCCTTTTTATTAAAATAATCAGTCCCACTTCACTAAAGCTTCGCGGGGCATCCCGCATAGCCCCGATAATAATCGGGGCGACGTGGGATGGCGGAGAGAGTGGGATTCGAACCCACGGTCGCCTTGCGGCAACACTGGTTTTCAAGACCAGCTCCATCAACCACTCGGACATCTCTCCAAAATATCAACTGGTTTTTCCCGCCTCAGGGCGGGACCCCGCCTGCCCCGCAAAATGCGGTGGCCAAAGGCGGTGGCAAGACCGGTGCGATCAACCACTCGGACACGCTTCCAAAAATTAAAATTTATAAGTTCTCTCGTTTCTTCTGACGAGATGCAAAATCATAATCTTTCCGTTCTTTTTGCGCTGGAAAATTATTCTCAAATTGGCAAACCGAACACGAAAAATATCATCTCGATCTTTAAGTTTCTTAATATTCAGCCCCGAAAAATCTCCAGACAACAATTGATTGAAAATTTTCTTAATCTTTGCACGTTCAGCAACAGTCAACTTTCTTAGCGCTTTTTCAATTTTATCCATTTGACTTCTTTTTAAAGTCGAGACAAAATTTCCTCAATTTCGACCCCGCCTTTTTTGATTTTGGTGAAGTCAATTATCTCTTCCCAGACATCTTCGTTTTCATCAGCCGGGATAATTCGAAAAAGTGGTGTTGATTTTTTCATCACCAAAAAACTTCGACCGTTTTTTACTTGCTCGGCATATTCGGCAAAATTTTCTCGTAATTTTTTAACTCCTACAATGTTTTCCATACTCAAAGTTTAACTTAAGATAAACCTTTTGTCAAAAA
>CAZVFH010000014.1:0-1479 GCA_964626415.1 uncultured Candidatus Saccharibacteria bacterium | reverse complement strand
TGGCGGAGAGGGCGGGATTCGAACCCGCGAAGGGATTGCTCCCTTAACACGTTAGCAGTGTGTCGCTTTCGACCACTCAGCCACCTCTCCCCAACTTCCCTGATTCTAGCAGTTTTGCTGTTGCTTTTCAAATCCAATTGATTATGTTCGCCTTAAATTTTATAAATATCCTTCATTCAGATTTGAGTCGATCGACTCAAATCTGATAATAATATTTGTGAGAGTGACAAATTTGAAAATTAAGAACTAAGATTTGTGCTCGAAACTTTTAGGCACAATTAAAAATTTTACTTATGACCTACTAGCTTACAACTTACGACTGCCATCAGCCGCGAGCAATAACTAATCCCCAAACTCTTTTGACACCAGCCGAATGCAAAACCTTGGCGCACTCTTCTAAGGTTGTGCCGGTTGTTGAAACATCATCAACCAAGATAATTGTTTTGTCTAAAACATTGGCAAATTTTCGCATTTTAAAAGCGCCTTCAAGATTTTTCCGCCTTGCCCGACCGGAAAGCCCAACCTGTGGTTTGGTTTTTTTGCGTTTTAGCGGGTTGATTATTTTTAGCCCCAATTTTTTGCCAACAATTCTAGCTAAAATTTCCGATTGGTTGTAGCCGCGATCTCTTTGGCGCCAAAAGTACAGTGGCACCGGAACTAAAATCATTTTTTGATGATTTTTCAGTTGACTAACACGACCCATCATTAAATCCGCCAAAACCGACGCGAACTCGGTAGCGCCAGAATATTTAAAGTGATGAATCATCTCCTTTGTTGGTCCGTGGCGATAATCAGCAGAAATTAGCAAACCAAAAAGCGCCAGATCACTCCGACACTCCAAACAATATTTTCCGCTGTCGTTAATCTTCCCACACTTCGGACAAACGAATGTTTCGATGACTTTTATCTCTTCTCGGCATTTGGCACAAAGAGTATCAGCAAAAACATCGCAACCGACGCAATTTTTAGGGAAAATTAGATCGAAAAAGAAATGAAAGATTGTTTTGATTTTTTGCATGTTTTTATGGAAGTATAAACTCTCACAGATCTATTGTCACTGATTGGCACAGATAGGAAATCATCAGTGATTATCTGTGATAATAAATCAGTGGTAGTTTTTACTTCAACTTATTTGCCAAACTTTTGACAAATAATTTTTAGAGTTCTATAATTAGATTATAAATCATTAGCGCAAAAAATAAATTCTGCGCAAGGAGGGAAAATGGCAGAAGAAAACGAACAAATTGTCGGCGATGAAGAAACCGAGGGGCAACTAGCAATAGATGTTTATCAGGATAATGAAAATATCTATCTTTTGGCACCAATCGCCGGTAGCGCCCCAAATGAAGTTGATGTCTCAATCACCGACGAGGTGATTTCAATCCATGGCCAGCGAAAAAGTGGACACACTGCCGGAGACGAACAGCACTTTGTCCAAGAGTGTTATTGGGGCTCGTTTTCCAGAACTTTTGTTCTGCC
>CAZVFH010000013.1:0-19054 GCA_964626415.1 uncultured Candidatus Saccharibacteria bacterium | reverse complement strand
AAAAAGAGCAAATATGCTCTGCCAAAAAATTGCATTTGGGGGGTGAATTTAGGCCACATTTGAGATATATAATGTATCACACATGGGAAAAAAAGTCAACAGAAAAAACATAAATTGAAAATAATAAATAATAAAAATAGTTAATGAATTAGAACAAAAAAAGTCCGCAAAGTGCGGACGGCAGGATATGAGATTAAGGAATCAATTGCATTTGGCGGCAAATTTGCGCCAGGTTTTCATCAAGCACCTGTGACCATTGAATGAATCCAACTTCATTCCAAGTCATTTTTGCTTGGCAACATGCCTGTGAAAACCAGCTTCTGTAAACATTGGTATTATATTTCAAATAATAAACCATATCGCAACTAGCAGGGCATTTTTCCCTTGCTTCAAGGATTGTCTGGCGGATTATTTCATTAGATGGTAGCGGCAAAACTTCACTTTCGTCAGGAATTTCTCTGCCCACGATAACGAAGCGGATTTCGCCTAGTTGTGAAGCAACCCATTGGGAATAATCCGGCAAATTATTTGGCCTGACTCCGCTAAAAAGTTCGTCATACCAATCGTGAAAATGTAATTTTGCTTCAGCAACAATTCCCTCATAGCCAAGTCCTAAATGCGATGCAACAAATTCCTGTAATCCTTCGTAAGGTGAATAAACACTTCCTGACATTTCTTCACCTCTCGCCGAAGTATCAGCGTAAATTTATACTATCAAAAAATAATCAAAATGTCAATTAATTTCGAAACAAAAGTCCAATTTCTAAAGGGCGTCGGGCCAAAAATGGCGGCGAAGCTGGAAAAGTTGGGGATTAAAACCGTCCGCGATCTCTTATTTAATTATCCAAGAGCGTATCATGATTTTACCCAAATTAGCAAAATTGATGATTTAAGAAATCACAAATTACAAGAAACAAGATACAAAATACAAGATACAAACAAATCTCAAATCTCAAATTTCAATAATCAAACAATCAAAGCTATAGTTGTAAGCATTGCCAACAAAACCACTTCTCGGCGGCGATTTATTATCACTGAAGCGCTCGTTGCTGACGAAACAGGCGAATTAAAAGTTGTCTGGTTTAATCAGCCATATTTGGCAAAAATGCTAAAAGTCGGTCGCGAAGTGATTTTAAATGGCAAAATTACTTTTGATTATTATGGCACGGGAATTCAAATGGAATCGCCGACTTGGGTTTGGGAGCCAAAAATTCTGCCAATTTATTCGGAAACGACGGGGATTTCCAGTCATTATATTTCGAAGTTGATCAGCGGCATAATTTCAGATGTTGAAAAAGTCGAAGAATATTTGCCGGAAGAAATCATCTCGAAAAACAAGTTATTGACAATTCGAGAGGCGATAAAGAGTGCTCATTTTCCGAAGGATTTAACGGTTCTAAAAAAAGCAAAGGAGCGTTTGGCCTTCGATGAGCTTTTTCTTTTTTCTCTCAAAAAGCAACTTTTAAAAAGGGAAATTGAAATTGAAAAGGCGCCAGAGATGAAAATTGATGAAAATTTTCTGCGTAATTTTGTCGTCAAGTTGCCATTTAAATTAACTGATGCTCAAAGAAAATCTGCTTGGGTGATAATTAAAGACCTTGAAAAAACTCGGCCGATGAACCGGCTTTTAAACGGCGATGTCGGATCGGGGAAAACTGTCGTTGCTGCATTTGCCGTAGCTATTGTCGCCAAAAACGGTTTCCGTGTTGCACTCATGGCGCCAACGGAGATTTTGGCAAATCAACATTATAAGACATTATTGGAAGTTTTGAGACCATTTAAAATTTCTGTCGGATTGGTTACTGGTAGTAAAAAAGAAAAATCTGATGCTGATGTTATTGTCGGAACTCATGCGCTGATCTCTGATAAAACTAAAACTGATAATATCGCTCTAGTGATTATTGATGAACAGCATAAATTCGGCGTAAATCAGCGTGGAAAATTGTTACTTACTAGAGGTGGAATTCGTCCGCATTTTCTCTCAATGACGGCGACACCGATCCCGAGGACGATGTCGCTGGTTGTTTTTGCTGATCTTGATGTTTCAGTGATTGATGAGATGCCAAAAGATCGCAAGAAAATTATCACCAAAGTTGTCGCACCAGAGAATCGCCAGAAGGCGTATGATTTTATTCGCAAAGAAATCAAAAAGGATCATCAAGCTTTTGTTATTTGTCCGTTGATCGAAGAGAATTTGGATGTCTCAAATAACAAATTGCAATTATTTGAAGAAGAGAGAAAGTCGGTAGTCAAAGAATTTAAAAAATTATCAACAGAAATTTTTCCTGATTTGAAAATTGCTATGTTGCATGGTAAATTAAAATCAAAAGAAAAAGATCAGGTAATGTCCGATTTTAAAAATAAAAAATTTGATATTTTGGTCTCAACTTCGGTTGTCGAAGTTGGAGTTGATATTCCAAACGCGACGGTTATGATGGTTGAAAATGCTGAGCGATTTGGTCTTGCGCAACTTCATCAATTTCGTGGCCGCGTTGGACGAAGCGATAAGCAATCATATTGCATGTTATTTTCCGAGTCGCGTTCGGAGGCGGCGATGAAACGATTAAGCTTTATGGAAAACACCTTTTCCGGTTTTAAGTTGGCGGAAATGGATTTAGAACTTCGCGGTCCGGGCCAAATGTACGGTGGCGAACAGTCGGGATTTTGGGATTTTCACTTTGCCGAGATTTCTGATAAAGTTTTAATTGAGAGAGCGACAACAGCGGCAAAAAAAATTACTGAAGATGGTTTATCAAAGTATCCAGCGCTGAAAGAAAAATTAGCGGAAAGTCAGATGGTTGTGCATCCTGAATAAAATTCGAGTTAGTGCCAACTTTGAATTACGAAATTGATAAATAATCGTCATGCTGAACTTGCCTGCCCGCCTATGGAGGGTTTCAGTATCCCAGTAATCGATTGCTGAGATCCCGAAATAAATTCGGGATGACAGAAAAATATATTTTGTAATTCAAGGAAATTAGTAATTTCAAATGAAAAATTTCATCGAAAAAAATACCGTTTGGATTGGTGCTGGTTTAATTTTACTTTCGCTAGTTGGCGGCACGCTTTTGATGATAAAAAAAGGAGCAAGCGCCGATGATGCCAACCAAAATATAGTTTCAGATGATAGAGATAAAAAAATTGCTGATTTAGAAAAGCAGATCGCTGATTTGCAAAAAGAAAATGCTGATCTAAAAAGTCAGGCGAGTCAGCAGTCAGCAACTTCAGTCCAACCAGCTGGAAAAATTAACATCAATAGTGCAACACAATCACAACTTGAATCACTGCCGGGAATCGGTTCGACTTACGCCCAGCGAATAATTGACTATCGTAATCAACATGGCGGATTTAAGTCGACTATCGAAATTAAAAATGTCAAAGGCATCGGCGACAAAACATATCTTAAATTTAAGGATTTGATAACGATATAATTTTTAACTTTAATAAATATGTCAGAAACAGAATTTGGAAATTTGTATCAAGATACTGAAAGATCCGAAGAAATTAAGCCGCTTAATCTCAAAAAGGCGGAGGTGGAGATCACCAGAATACTTAAACGCATAGATGCAGAATGTGGAGATGAGCCGGTGGAGGGTGACAACCTTGAAGATTTGAATTACGTTCTTTGGGTGCTTGAAGAATTAAAAAAAGAACGCGACTCATTGCAAAATTCACAGGATCCGGAAAAGATTCAAAGAGCACAGGATATAGAGAAATTACTAGAAAGGACTAAACAAATAGTGAATTGAGAGACGTCTCTCATTGTCTTTTTGTCTGTCATCGAGTCCGCCGACTGGCGGACGAGAAATCTCAACAACCCAAAAAAATGAAAAAAGTTTACAATAAATTAATTCGCGACAGGATTCCAGAAATTATTATCGCCGATGGCGCCGAGCCAAAAGTTCGCGTTCTTAAAAAAACTGAGATGTTTTTGGAATCAAAGAAAAAGATTTTGGAGGAAGCAAAGGAGTTGATCGGGGCGGAAAAAAAGTCAGAGGTCGCAAATGAACTTGCCGATATTTTAGAACTCGTTGAAACGATCGCCGAAAATAAGAAAATCGATCTCAAAATATTAAAATCCGAGCAAAAATCCAAGCGCCAAAAACGCGGCGGATTTAAAAAGCGCTTGTTCTTGGAATATGTTCTAGAACCAAAAGCCAAAGTCAAAAACAGTTAGTTTTCCACTTCTATACTGCGCAGTAGAGAAGTGGAAAATGAGCCAATTGTATTGGTTTTCCTGCTGAAAATCTGCTATAGTAAAGAAGAATTTGCCGAGGTGGCGAAATTGGCCTGCCCGCAGTCGCTGAAGCGACAGCTTCTGCAGGCGGGTATACACATATTATTACATGTTAAAATGTCTTATCACACTTATGTTTTAAGAAGTGTTGCAGATGACGAGTTGTATATTGGCTGGACTGATAATCTCAAGCAACGACTCAAAAATCACAACACTGGAAAGGTTTGTTCGACAAAAAATCGCGTCCTTTGAAATTGGTTTATTGTGAAACTTGCTTGGATAAAGCAAAAGCCATTAAACGAGAAAAACAACTAAAAACAGGTTTTGGAAGAAAATATTTAAAAAACCGGATTTAAATTGGCCCGAGTGGTGAAATTGGCAGACACGCATGCCTTAGGAGCATGTGCCGTAAAAAGCGTGTCGGTTCGACTCCGACCTCGGGCACCATAGTGCGGGCGCACTGGCCTTAGGAGCCAACGTTCGAAAGAACATGGAGGTTCGAGTCCTCTCCTCGGCACCAGTAAGGAAAAGTCAAATTTCGTTGGTTTGCCTCGCTTCGCTCGGCGACCAAATTGTAGGGAATTTTGGGCGAAAAAATCAATTGGCGGTTTTGTAAAATGTGGTTCGAGCCGATATTTTTAAGAAATGTTGTCATTTCTTTTTTGTTTTCGGTTTCCACTAATTTTGCGGCTTGATTAAGCGATAAAACAAATTCACGAGCCGGTTCGAGCCAAGACAACCCTTTTTGTTCAAAGTCGGTAATTTTTTCTTGAAGTTCCACTTTTTGCGATAATAATTCCTGCTTTTTGACGGCGTATTCGTCTGTGGATAAAGCGTCTGCCAAATAGACATCAAGGAGTTTTTGAAGTTTTGCCTCGACTCGTGCTAACTGCTCTTTTGAAACGCTAACCTCACTTTGTGCGTCTTCTCTTGCTTTCTCCTGTTCGCTATCCAACGCCGCCAAAACTTTTTCTGTGTCTTGGCTCGGCAAAGAAACTTTTTGAAGAAATGATTTTATTTGCTCGCTTAAAAGTTCCTCTCGCAAATAATGCTTTTCTTGGCAAGCCCCTTTCTTTTTGGTGCAACGATAATAATTATGCCCCTTTTGAATTTCGGCAGTTATGCTTGCGCCACATGAGGCACATTTTAGCAGGCCAAGAAAAGCAAAATTGTGCTTGCGAACCTCCTGCACTTTTCCACGCTTACTCATAACTTCTCTGCACTTATCAAAAAGTTTCTTTGATATTAACGGCTCGTGTCGTCCCTCAAAAATTTCCCCACCGTATTTCATCAGGCCAATGTAGAAAATATTTTGTAGAATTTTTTGGATATTACTAACAGCTATCTCTTTGCAAAGATTGCCTCGCAGTTTTTTTTCTTTACACCAATTTGCGAGAGATTTAAGAGTATATTCGCCAGTGGCATAAAACTCAAAAAGTTTTTTCACTTTGCCAGATTTTTCTCGGTCAATATCAATCATTCTCGTTTTAGGATTATTCAAATAACCCACTGGCGCCCAGCCGGGCCAAACACCATTTCTGATTTTTTGTCGCAAACCTCTTTTGACATTCTCTCGCAAATTGTCTACAAAATATTTTGATTGTCCAAATGCGATACTAAGCATAAACAAACCCTGCGGCGTTGGCTCAAACCAAAAAGTGGGAAATTTGAGGGACTTAATCAAGCCGCGATCAACGAAATGAATAATTTTACCGCCGTCAACGGAATTCCTCGCCAGACGATCCGGGTGCCACGAAATTATTCCGTCCGCTTTTCCTTTTTCAATCAATAACAACATTTCGGCGAACTTTGTTCGCCCAGGTTCTTTGGCAGTTTTTGCCTCCTGAAAGGAGGCGACAATTTCAAGTTTTTCTTTGGCGGCAAATTCTTTTAACTCAACAAATTGAGCTTCAATGCTTAGAACTTGCCTGTCATCTTCTTCGGTGCTCTTGCGAGCGTAAACAATGTATTTCATATTTTCTCCTTTGGTTAATTAATAATTATTGAATAAATTTTCTTTTACAAATTCAAAACCGCCAATTGATTTTTTCGCCCAAAATTCCCTACAATTTGGTCGCCGAGCGAAGCGAGGCAAACCAACGAAATTTGACTTTTCCTTACTGGTGCTCTATTCTTAAAATAGTCCGAACGCATTTCGCCGCCGAAGGCGGCGACGGCAAGCCCCCCAAAATTTGAGCGGATTCGCCACGATTTTAAAAACTGCCAAAGAACCTGATAAAAATATCGGCTCGAACCACATTTTGTAAAAGAAAATTTTTCATAAGTGAAGTCAATTTCGGTTGACTTTTTTGTTATTTAAGGTAATATCTGAAGCTGAGGTACCTTTACAAAAACCATACAAAAAGGAGGTAAGAAGTATGAAGCCGATTCTCGTTTCTTGCCCGCGGTTTTGGGCTAAAGTTAGAGGTTATGAGCTTCACAAGAGATTCATAACCTACATGTCGTTGAACCAAGACAGCAAGTGCGATGCGAATTGCCAAGGATGTTTCCGCTATCCAGAGCGGAAGCCAGGACTTAAGAATTTACTCGGCATGCCGGATTATATTCGGCTAATCGAGGAATTTCATCGGTTCGGCGGCTTGGCACTTGAAATCTCTGGCGAGGGAGAACCGCTTCTCAGTCAATTCACCTTGCCAATTATTCGTACCGCATCACATCTTGGCATTTGGACAACCTTGATTACTAATGGTCATCTTCTTAACAAAGAAGTGATCAAGGAATTGGTTGATCTAAGAGTTGCTCTTGTACTAAGCCTGCATTCGCTCAAACAAGAAACTTACGAGTGCGACAGCGGATTACTCGGAAGTTTTGAGGTAAAGAAGCGAGCCATTGATCTTGCCGCTACAGCTTTTCGCGGCATCGAATGGGTGGAAAATGGTCGCCTGATTAAGCGAGCAACGATCCACTGGACGCTACAAGCTAATAACCTCGACGAAGTCGAACATGCCCGCAGGTTTTGCGATGAGAGAGGATTGCTGTTCAGCATTGCTCCACTCGCGCGAACTGGTCATGCCGCGGAAAAGCCGGAGTTGTGGCTGTCCGAAGAACGACGGCTTGAAGAAGTGAATGTACTCGGCGACGAGTCAATCATCTTCTATGATGAGCCAGACGGTCGAAGCGTCTGCGGAACCTGCAAATATGGTCTCAATGTCGGCGCGGACGGGAACCTGTTGCTTGATGCTCACGGCGGATATGAAGTGGAAATCACCAACATCCGCGATGTTAGTTTTGAACAAGCGGTAAACCTGCAACACGACTTCTCGCGTAAGATGTTTGATCAATTGGATTGCTTCTGTCCGGTAAGGGATCCGAACTGGAAGGATTTCCTTGCTGGCAAGAAGTATGCCTAACGCAACAAAGTTGCATACACACCCGATGACTTTCACAGGTCATCGGGTTCTTTTTTTAAAAGAACAAAGAATTTGCCGCCAAAGCAGTAAATTTTTCAAGCTCATTTTCTTGAAAAATTTACTGAAATGAGTTATGATTAACTCGTTAGAAAAACTTGAAATTGTCAAAGATCGTGGCGAATCCGCTCAAATTTTGGGGGGCTTGCCGTCGCCGCCTTCGGCGGCGAAATGCGTTCGGACTATTTTAAGAATAGAGCACCAGAAAGGAAATTGCAATTAGACATATAAAAATGGATAATCAAAAATTAAAAATTGGTTTTTTGGAAATCGAGAAGTGGGAGACGGATTATTTAAAATCCGCTCTTTCCGGTTTTGATTTGGTATTTGATGAGAATAAATTGTCTCCTGAAAATTTAGCGAATATTTCTAAGGTTAACATTTTATCGCCTTTTATTTATTCCCAAATTGATAAGATAACCCTTGACTCTTTAAAATCGCTTAAATATATCGCAACTCGTTCGACTGGGTTTGATCATATTGATTTGAAAACTTGTGGGAAAAGAGATATTTTAGTCTCCAATGTTCCAACTTACGGGGAGAATACTGTTGCTGAACACGCTTTCGCTTTAATTTTGGCCTTGTCTAGAAAAATTCCGCTTTCTGTTGAAAAGACCAAAAGAGAAGATTTTTCACTTGACAATCTAAGAGGTTTTGACTTGAAGGGTAAAACTTTGGGTGTTGTTGGTTCCGGTAACATCGGTCGACATGTTATTCGAATTGCCAAGGGGTTTGAAATGAATATACTGGTATATGATATTAAAAATGACCAAAAATTGGCAAAAGAGATCGGTTTTCGGTATGTTTCGTTGAATAAATTATTTCAAAATTCTGATATTGTAACTTTCCATTTGCCATATAATAAAGCAACTCATCATTTAGTAAATTTGGAAACATTAAAGCTACTCAAAAAGGGCTGTTATTTGATAAATACTGCGAGAGGTGGAATTTGCGATACTGGTGTTTTACTCAAGGGATTAAAGGAAGGGATTTTTGCTGGGCTTGGTCTCGATGTTCTCGAAGAAGAGTGTTTTATCAGAGAGGAAAGAGAACTTTTGAGTGCTAATTTTAAAAAGGTCTGTGATTTGCGAACAGTGCTCGAAAATCATATTTTAATCAATCAACCAAATGTTATCATTACTCCCCATAACGCCTTTAATAGCAGAGAAGCACTAACGAGAATTTTGGACGCGACAATTGAAAATATTAAATCATTTACAAAAGGCGAACCGATCAACTTAATAAAATGAATCAAAACGAAATTCTGTGACATTTTTTTATAACTATGGACAATAAAAAATTAAAAAAAACTAACTCTGATGAAGTTGATAGCAATTATTTTGAAGACCTTGAAGAAAAGTTGTTGACCGAATCCGAGAAGCGTGAACAAAAAGAGATGCTGGTTTCTGGTAAAAGTGTTTTTGAAATCGAGCGGCTAAAGCGGAAACGCAAATCATAAAAGGAGATTCGTACACGAATCTGTCACACAAATTTACACAAATCAGAATCGGAAATTATTTGTGAATATTTGTGTAAAGGATTTTGTGTACGAATTTCTTTAAATAAAATGGGAAACAAACGAAAAATAATTTGTATCGTCGGGCCGAATGCCAGCGGAAAAACCGGCTGGGGAGTTTCGGTTGCCAAGAAAATTGATGGGGAAATTGTGTCGGCTGACTCTCGTCAGGTTTATAAAGGTCTAGACATTGGCACAGGAAAAGATCTAAAAGAATATGGCGATATTAAATATCACCTAATTGATATTTGCCAGCCGGAGGAAAGTTTTACAATGTTTGACTGGCTGGCGGCGGCGCGGAAAGTTGTCGAAGATATTTTTTCTCACGGAAAAACGCCGATTGTTGTCGGTGGAACAGGACTTTATATACAAGCGCTGGTCGAGGGTTTCACCCTCGAAGTTAAAAGTGAAAAGTTAAAAGTGAAAAGTTATAGGAGGGAGGAGCTAGAAAAAAAATCACTAAAACAACTTCAAGAAATTTTTTGTAAATTGAAAATTACAAAATTGAAAATTGATGAGAACAATCCTCATCGCCTAATTCGAGCGATTGAACGAGCACAAGCCGGGGAAATTGTCAGCAAAAAAAAGCCGGATTTTGAGGTTTTGCAGATCGCGGTTGATTTGCCGCGTGAAGTTTTATATCGGCGGATTGATCAGCGAGTTGAGAGTCGGTTTAAAGAAGGAATGTTGGAAGAAACACAAGGTCTAATAAAATCTGGCGTTGACCCAAAATGGTTGTTATCATTGGGACTCGAATATCGGATTTTGACCGACTATTTGTTGTGTCATCCCCGATTTAGTCGGGGATCCACAAATAGTAAAATTCAACTATCAGTAGATTCCCGCCTTCGCGGGAATGACAACGAGTCATTCAAAGAAATGAAGCAGAAAATGAAATTTGCAATTCACGCCTATGCCCGTCGGCAATTTACTTGGTTTCGGCGCTTTCCGGAAATTGTTTGGTGCGAGGACTTAAAGTCAGCGGAAAAAACTATTGCAAAATTTTTAAAAACTTGACAAATGTTAATCATCACTTTATTATTAAATTAATATGACAAATCATTTTTCCCAAATTAAAGGTCGTGGGCTGATGTGAGCTAAACTCGCTTGATTTTAGTTCACGTCAGCCACCTAACATCAGGTGGCTTTTTCGTTCATCGTCGATTTCGACGGGAAAAAATTGAAAGGGGTGAGTCCGATGAGAGCGTACGCCGCCAATCCTGCTTGACAAGAAAAGTGGGTAGCGGTAAGGCGCAATCAAACACAGCGGTCGGGTCGGGGGTCAGCGCGTCTGACCCCTTTTTCATATTCGAATTTTGACAATCTTTTTGGGTTCAATTTTAAAATATCGGCAAAATGATATAATTAAAGAAAATACTAAGAATAATTATTATGTTAAAAATCGCCAAAGTCAAAAGTTGTGCGGTTTTGGGGTTGGAAGTGTACCCAGTTGAAGTTGAAGTTGATATCGGCCGCGGACTGCCCTCGTTTTCAATTGTCGGACTTCCTGACAAAGCAATAGACGAATCAAAAGACCGAGTTCGAAGCGCAATAAAAAATTCCGGACTCGAGTTTCCTGATCGCCGCTTGACTGTTAATTTGGCGCCGGCTGATATCAAAAAGGAGGGACCGACTTATGATCTGCCGATTGCAGTTGCTGTTCTTTTGGCTGGCGGACAAATTTCAGAAATTGCGGTGACAAAAGATGATATTTTTATCGGTGAACTTTCTTTGTCTGGCGATTTGCGGCCAGTTTCTGGAATTCTGCCGGCAATAATTGCCGCCAAAGAATGGGGAGCAAAACGGATTTTTATCCCCGAGAATAATTTAGAAGAGTCAAAATTAATTCGCGATCTGGCAATTTATCCGATAAAATCGCTGGAAAATTTAGTTGATTTTTTTCGCGCTGAATTATTTATCAAGCCGGTTTTTGGCGAAGGCGTAAATAATATCGAAGATATTGTTACTGAGTATGATTTCGCCTATGTTTCCGGTCAAGAAAGCGCCAAGCGAGCGCTTGAAATTGCCGCCGCCGGTTCGCATAATGTTTTACTTTCTGGTCCGCCAGGATCGGGAAAGACATTGCTTTCGCGTGGTCTGCCAACAATAATGCCACCGATGGACGAGGAAGAAATTCTGGAAGCATCAAAAATTCACTCTGTTGCCGGACTTTTGCATCGTGGCGACTCGGCGCTGATTTGCGCTCGGCCTTTCCGTTCGCCACATCATACAACTTCATCAGTCGCCATGGTCGGTGGCGGAACTTGGCCACGCCCGGGCGAAATTTCGCTTGCTCATCGAGGGGTTTTGTTTCTTGATGAATTTCCAGAATTTCCTCGCTCAGTTCTTGAAGCTTTACGCCAACCACTCGAAGACGGCGAAGTTACCGTTTCCAGGGCTTCCGGCTCTTTAAATTTTCCAGCAAAATTTGTTTTAGTTGCGGCGCAAAATCCCTGTCCCTGCGGTTATCTTGGCTCAAACTATAAGGAGTGTATTTGTACGCCGACGCAAATTATTAAATATCAAAAAAGAATTTCCGGTCCTCTTCTTGATAGAATTGATTTATTTGTCGAGGTTCCGAGGGTAAAAGTTGAAAAATTGGCAAAAGAGTCGGTTGCCGAATCATCAAAGTCGGTTAAAAGTCGAGTTGTCTCAGCCAAGAATCATCAAAAGAAAAGATTTGCCGGCACAAAAATAAAGTCAAATGCCGAAATGAAAGCGGCCGATGTCAAAAAATATTGCCAAATCGACGAACAAACAAAAAAACTGCTGGTTCAAGCAGTTGATCGTCTTGGACTTTCGGCCCGGGCTTATCACAGAATTTTGCGGCTTTCGCGAACGATTGCCGATCTGGCCGAGTCACAATTTATCAAATCCGAACATTTAGCGGAGGCATTGCAATACCGCCCACAAGAACAGAAACGGTTTTAGAAAATTCCAGCTAAAATATGATACTATAAGACATATCATTATTAATATCTTTTAGATTTATGTTAGACAAATTTGGAAAATATACTCCGGAAGAGGCGCTATCCGAGGCCAATCTTATAAAAAAAGAGCTCAGAGACAAATATACAGTTCAGCAAGATAGCTACCTTGCTGATGAGTATTCTGATGCGGAAAAAGCTATTGAATTACAGAATGATTTGACAGAAGACCAACTAGAGAAACTTAGGGAGATTAAAGCGAAACTACGATTTGACTGGCAAACGATCGATTCTGAGGAGCTTAAAAATATTGACTTGCCCGAGGAATTAATTGGGTTGAGTATTGCTAACAATATTGCTGAATACATCCGCCATTCAGGGCAGATACCATCGAAAAAAATCGAAGAGTTTTTAACCCAAGGCATTATTGGTGAAGATCAAGCTAGACACGCTATCGTAGGCGGTTCGGTGCTCTCAGTCAAAGAGAGGCCCTTTTCTCAGACCTATTCTTGTCTTGTTGAAGATGCTACTCCATGGGTGGATTTAATGAGTATTCCTGAATACAGAGCACGTGCCGAGGATGTAATAATTTACGAGATACTCCCGCGTGAAATGAAGATAGCTTCTGGCGGAGTTTACAACATAAAAAAATATCTTCTTCCTCTGGGTATTATTCCGGAAATCATTGTTTTGCCTAGTGTTCAGGAAGCAGCAATAAAAGGATATTCGAAAGCACTAGATAATTCTGTATCTCATTCTAGCACTCCAACATACGCACTAAGCAGACAAAGCAATCAAACTAGCGAAGATAGTATAAAGGAGTTTTTTTGTTTGTCAGATGAACAATTGTATGATGTCCAAATTGATGAAGTTGCGAAATGGTTAAGACTAGGTAATGACATATATGCGTTTGATTGTATTGAGAGAACAAAATTATCCGATGAAACCTTACTAGTGTCAGTGGAGTTTCTCGAAGCGTCACGCAGCTTTCTCATCGAGATGTGTCGACGCGACCTAGATAAATCTGATCATGACAGCAGTATCTATGACGCAATTGAATATATCGATCGTTTCAAATTCAATGCTGAACTTCTATCTAGTTCAGAAGTTCAAGAGGCAGCTAAACCAGTATTTTTGCATTATATTGAACACGGTGGCGATGAGATAGGAACCGCTGATCACATTGCGAATGCTTTTCAGCTTCCGCAGGATTTTTTGACTTCTCCAGAAGCCAAACATGCAGCGACTGAAGGCGCGATAAAAACGATAAAGTCCGGAAGTCTAGATACTGTTGAATATTATCAAAGAGCAATTGAGCTCACACAGTTGTCTCCGGAGACGCTCGCAACTAATGCCGAAGATGCGCTTTTCGCCATGTTTGGTCGATCTGGAGCACAAAAAACTCGCAAGTTTGCACTCGGACTGGGAATGAGCGAAGATCAATTTACCGAAACAGCTAAAAGTTGTTTGATTAAAGCTCTTGACAAAGGTCCCATTACGATTGCAATGGAAATTTACACGGGAATGAAATTTTCGGAAGAATTTTACTCGCGGACAGAGATACAAGATAAAATTATGGAAAACTTTTATAAAAAAGCTGCAAATGGCGATGTATTTGACATGCGACAAATATATGAGCGGTTTAATTTACAAGAAGATCTTGACCATTATAATAAGGATATCCTATTTAATATCAGACAAAAACTTGATTTTCAGACAATGCCCGAATTATTAAACTTTGCGAAAAATTATAATGGTTACTGCAGATTTTTAGCAAAAACAAAAAAAGATTGGCTTCTCGGTCTTGATGAATTAAATCAAACCGAGAAGATAGAGCTTGAACCTGAAGAGGCCCATCTGTTAGTTGAAAATGAGTTTGATCTTTTTTCAGAATGGGAAGAATCAAGTGATACAGGTGGGAATGGCTGGAAGCAGGCGTATGAAATTTTAATCGAGCACAGAGATGATTTGGACTTTGAATTTATGGGCAACGTTCTTATGAATCTCGGAGTAGCAGGAAGGGTTTTTGGTTACAAAAAAATGTTTAATTATATGTTAAACAATAATGTCGGCCGTCGCGAGGCCCTTGATGATTTCGGAGACATACTTACAAATCTTTATGAAGCTTCGGGATTAGACTCTGATCAATTTTACACACAAATTCTCCAACAGGTTTTAGACGATTCGTCAGACAAATATCCTGGAAGATCTGCCATAAGGTGGTTAAATGAGATTGCAAAGAAGATCAACCCCGAACAGATGAGTATAAAAGACGCGCCGGGCCTTGCAGATATTTCTTTTCTACAAGAATTATTCAGACAAATCGATTCCAAGAGCTCGATGGATATTTTTGGCTCATGGGATAATTTAAAGCGCTTTTACGATATTCAAAGATTGGCGAAAAATATAAGTTCAAGGAACTATACTTTCAACGAGATTCTTGAACTTTATAAACTACACGATATTAAGCCTCCGGCTGATCTAGCTTTGGCTCATCAATTATTTGGTAATTTTCTAAATGAAGAAATTTACAGAGATTTTCGACTGTTGTCACAAGGGGTGTTGTCGGACTTATTTCGCAATCTAGGTGTTCGACATACCGGTGAAGCTGGCATGAGCGAGGTACGAGAAAGACTCTCTGGAGTCAGAAGATCATTCAAGCAACCTGATTTTCATGGTGAGGGGTTAGATAACCCGACAATTGCTGCTATGTTTAAACAGTTCGTAAGTTATGAAACAAGTTCGTGGGGAAATCATGATGATGAAGAGTTTGAGGAAGTAGTTGATTACCACAGAGCTTTGGTTGAGAAGGGGAGATGGACGGATGTGCCTCCAGATTATAAACCAAGCGAAGTATTGATGGTTGATAAAATCGATAGAGTCCAGCAATTGACTTTCGACTACTCTGAACAGTTTGTTAGCCGTTTTAATACATTAAAAGATTCAATTATTTCAGCTATCAGTTTAGTCGAGGAATCGCATCCTCTAGAAACTTTAGCAACAAATGGTGAACAAATTAGAATTAAGCTTGTTGCTGAATGGTCAAGCAAACTGCAAGAGATGGAAGACGCCGGACAAAATCCAAAGGCGATTTCGAACCTAAAAAGGAATATTGATTCGCTCCAAGCTGTTGATTTTAGGAGCGTAAAAGATTTTGAACATAATTTCCAATTGCTTGGAAATTTTAGAGAATTTCACGAACTTTTACGCCAATTTATTTTTCTTTTAGCTTTCCGCAACAACCGTCAGTCAATCGAGGAGGCAAAACGAAATTTGGAAAACGAAATGCCATCGATCGACAACATTTCATGGGCTTTGGATTTTATCGATCATATAACAAATCAAGAAACGCGTGATAGATACTTTGAAGATGAAAAAGCAAAAAGATCATTTTTACAGATTACCAATCCGAGAGCTTTATCAGAAGAACTGTCTAAAGCGCAAAACCAGGAGGTTATTGGCAAGATGCCGATACAATTCATTCCGACAAGGGGTCTTACACTAGAATTTTCTGGTCATATTGCGAATGCATGCTGGGCATCTCAGCTAACTTCGATTGCAGAAAAGTATCCGAATTTTGTATCGGTGAATATTGTCAAAAATCCTGAATCAGCAAACGAAAGCCTTGCAGGAGCTTGTTTACTGATAAGAACAAAATCTGACAAAGGCGAGCCCTTGCTTATTATCCGAGGTCTAAACCCCAACGAGAATACTATTAACCAGTTATCAGTCGCAGATTTCTTTGATAAGTTTGTTGCGTTTGTCCGTCCGATTGCGGAGGCCGAAGGAAGGAAATTAGCAATTGTTTGCGACCACTGCGGAGGTGCTAGTACAAACCGCCCAGTACTTTTTGACTATATAAATAGCATAAATTTAAACAAAAAAGTTAGGCCTGCTTCTGATCAAGATACCACTTTTAATGACTATGAATTAAATGGTATAACATTTTTACTGGAAAACTAAATGATGGTTCAATCGGCTGGTCAACCGGCCCGCACCTTCATATCCAAATCAACATATTCGGAATACCTGTTAACCCGAGAACGTTTTTAATTGATGCCTCTTCACGATGAGGGCAAGTTCAGGAACTCAATTTATTCAATTTTAACGAAATGGGCGGTTTTGATATTTTAAGCGATCTATCCAGTATTGATATTGAATATTTTATAAAGCCAATTACCAAAATCGGAAACGTAGTTGGTTTTTAGTTGTAAAATTTTAATTATTATTAAAACCACCGCCAACCCTAGCAAAGTAAAAAATATCAGTCGAACATCTTTGCGGATGAATTTTTTTGTTTGCGGATCGATAATTTCATCTTCAGGTTCTTGGTTGATTTTTTTAGTTTTCTTGGTTGTTGGAACTTCAGCATTTTCAGCCACTAAATCAGTTGGTTCTTTAACCGTTCCCGGCATATACTGCGTAATTTTTTTTTGCAGCTTTAACTTATTTTTCTTTTTTTGTCGACTTTTTCTGCTCATAATTTATCTGATTAAAAATTTCTAATGCCGCGTAGCTTTGGCGAAGTGGCATGGAGCGAGAGACGGGATTTGAACCCGCGACCTCATCCTTGGCAAGGACGCGCTCTACCAACTGAGCTACTCTCGCAGGTCGCTCCATCTACTAATTTAGCATTTATCACTACGATTGTAAATGATTTTTTAATCGCAAATGATTTACAAATTCTGCAAATTAGGATAAGATAATCTATGAAACGCTTTGGCCTGATGGCGGAGTGGTTACGCAGCGGTCTGCAAAACCGCTTACGCCGGTTCAATTCCGGCTCAGGCCTCCAAAATATTTCAAAAACAAAATTTAAAATTATAGAGTGTCATTGTGAGAGACAATATCTTTTGTCTCGTGGCAATCTATCCTGAAAGATTGCTCCCGCCTTGCCGTCGAGGCAGGTCGCAGTGCCTCGCAATGACAGATCAGGAATTACACAATAGTGGTATTGATTTATTATTTTAAAATATTTATGCCGAAGTAGCTCAGTGGTAGAGCAGTGGACTGAATTTTTCGGTCCATCGTTGAGTAATCAGCGATTAAAAACCGGGTGAATTCGGGGAAACTCTTTTGGAAAAGCAAAAGACAATCCCGAGCCAAGGTCACAAGGGTTAAAAGTTTGTGATAAGGTGTAGAGACTAGCAGGTGAGCCCCAACGATAATCCTGCATTAGCGCCCGGCATCCGTCTCAGATGGATGATGAGATAGTCCAATCAACGGAAAATCCTCGTGTCGCCAGTTCGATTCTGGCCTTCGGCACCAAATTAATAAAAATTATGACAAAAACATTTGAAATTATCCAACTTATTTTGGCAATTTTAGTTATCATTTCAATTCTTTTGCAACAGCAGGGCTCCGGTCTTGGTTCGGTTTTTGGTGGCGAGGGAAATTATTATCGCTCAAAACGCGGGCTGGAAAAGTCGCTGTTTTACGCAACTATTGTTTTCATTGTTTTATTTGTCGTTTCAGTTTTGGTTCCACTATTTATAGTTAACGGGTAAAACAATGACAGGCAATTTTGATTTTTGGAACTTCAAAAAATCAGAAAAAATGAGTGGTCGCAAAAAATCTAGCGGTTCTTTTTTTCAGATTGCATCGATCTATTTCAGATCAGTAAAAAGTTTTTTCTTTGCTTCTTGGCTTATCATAAAGTCATTTTTTGTTAGTGTTTTTCGGCTACCAAGATTATTAAACAAATTTGATAAATTTATCCTTCTAGTTCTCTCGACTACTTTAATTGTGCTTTTGGGATTTTATTTTAAATTAAATTATTTTGATAAAACAAAAATTGTGGCGAGTGATGGTGGCACTTTTCAAGAGATCTTAATTGGTGAGGCACAATATCTAAATCCGGTCTTGGCAAAAACAGATGTTGATAAAACAATAAACCGATTAATTTATTCCGGTCTGACAAAAGTCGACAAAAGCGGACAAGTAATTGCTGATTTGGCCGAAAATTGGGAAGTTTCAGCCGATAGTAAATCGTACACTTTTCATTTGAAAGAAAATTTATTCTGGCATGATGGTGTGCCTTTTTTATCGACCGATGTGGCATACACAATTGAATCAATAAAAGATCAAAATTTGAAATCCTCTTATTATAGCTCATGGAAGGATATTGAGGTTGAAACGCCAGATGAAAAAACGGTAATTTTCAAACTTTCGAACCCGTATGGACCATTTGTTTATAACACAACCGTTGGGATAATTCCGACTCATGTTGATTTTCAAGCACTTTCTTCAATGCCAATTGGTACTGGTCCTTATAAATTTTCAAATGCAAAGTCAGGGAAAAATCAAAAAATTTATCAAGTAATGCTTGAAAAAAATCCATCGTATTTTGCTGAAAAATATTATATTGAAAAAATACTCTTCCAAATTGATCCTGATGAAAAACAGGCAAAAAAAGGTTTCAGTTCAGGGTCGAGCAATGCTGTCGCTGGAATAAAAGTCGATGACAATGAATCAAAGTCATACTCTTACCCAACTTCACGTCAATTTGCGATAATTTTTAACACCAGAAACGAAAAATTCAAAGATGCGGTCAACAGAAAAAAAATAAAGAGTGGGGAAAAATTTGAGCCACCACTTGAATTTTCGCTTCTCGTTCTTGATAAAACATTATCAGTTTCAGTTGCTGAGTCGCTAATTTCAGAATATCGAGAAAAGGGGATAAAGATTAATTTGCAAAAACAAAGCGCGGTAAATTATCAAACACTTTTGGAAAAGAGAGATTTTCAAGCAGTTTTGTACGGTTTTGATTTTGGCTATGATCGTGACCCTTATCCGTTTTGGCATTCGAGTCAAATTGCAAGTGGTGAAAATTATGCTGGCTTCGCTGATAAAAATGCCGATATTCTTTTGGAAGATGCTAGAATGTCAGCGGATTTTACTCTTCGCAATCAAAAATATGATCAGTTTATGACGATATTAAATGATC
>CAZVFH010000012.1:0-19165 GCA_964626415.1 uncultured Candidatus Saccharibacteria bacterium | reverse complement strand
CCGACTATCTCGATGTGATGGGTTTGCGGGAACATATCAACTGGTTGGATTTTTTCCGCAATCACTCCCCTGCTTTCAAAAAGTTTGAGATCTCGAACAAATGTCATTGGATTGCAGGAAACATAGATCAATCGTTTGAAATTTACTTTTGACAAATCATCAATCAATTTTTTTGTCAGACCGGCGCGCGGAGGGTCGACGATTATTGTATGATTGCTAAATTGTCGTATTGTTAAATTGTTAATATCAGAGCAAACAAATTTGATATTTTTAATTTTGTTGATTTTTGCATTATCATTAGCGTCGCGGATTGCTTCAGGCACTATTTCAATTCCGACAACTTTTTTTGCCAATGTTGAAAGATATATTCCGATTGTTCCTGTCCCGCAAAATAAATCTAAAACTTTATCATTGATTTTTACTTCGGCAAATTTTTTTATTACATCGTATAGTGTTTTAACACCGCAAGAGTTTGTTTGGAAAAATGATTCGGGTGAAATTTGAAAAGTAAAAGGTCCAACTTTTTCCAAAACTACCAGTGAGCCAAAAAGTAGTCGCCTACGCATTTTTTTCAACGATTTATATGGCGCAATTGTTTGATAAATTGACTTAATTTCTGGAATTATTTTTAAACTTTCAACGATTTCTTTTTCTGCCGGTAGATTTTCGTCAGAAGTTATAATCTCAATCATAATTTGACTGGTATATTTTCCTTCGCGAATTTTCAATTGCCAGAGAGAGTTTTTTGATTCAAGAGAATTATTAAGTATATTCTTTAACAATTCTAAAATTTCAAAATTTTTTTCTGATTGTAAAAAACAGCGATCAATTTTTAATAAATTTTTATCAAAAAAATCATGACGGGCGAAGTTAATTTTCCCATTTTGGACTTGAAAAAAATATCGAATTGAATTTCGATAATAAAGTTCGTTTTTTGAGGCAGGGATAATTTTTTCCGGTCTTGCGAAAATTTTTGTCGGAGCAAAAATTTCCATAATTATTTCATCTTTAAATTTCAATTGATTTTCATACGATGTGTTTTGCAGGTCGCAACCACCGCAATTTTCAAAATGTGAGCATTTTGCATTAATTCGAAATTTTGATGGGGAAATAATATTTTTGATTTTTCCAAAGATTAAATTTTTCTTTTCACTGACAATTTTAACTTCAACTATATCTTCCGGAAGTGCCTTTTTTATCAAAAAAACTTTCCCGGATTTTTCGCCGGCATCTTTGTCTGAAATTCTACCAAGACCGTAACCGTCACATACTAGTTTTTCGATTTTAACAATCATTTCATAAAAAAACCCCAGTTAGAACTAAGATTATACAACTGGAAAATAAGCATTGAGGTTCGCTGATGTTAGTAATTACACTTCTGACTTTTTCTATACCAAAAATCAGAGATAGTCTATTTTTTGTTCCATGTGTTATTAAAAATAGACATCAACAAAAAATCATAAAACACACCATTATGGTAAATTTCGTCTTTCATTTCACCTTCAATAACAAATCCTAAAGAATGATACAACTTAACGGCAGGGGTGTTATCTTTAACGACACCTAAATTAATCTTATGGAGTTTTAGTTTTTCGAAAGCGTAATTAATTAACCATTTCATAGCTAATTTCCCGAATCCTTTTCCTCGATATTGGTCATCACCAATGGCAATAAATAAATCTGCATTTTTATTGGATTTGCTAATGTTCGATAACCCCATAAATCCTATTGGTTTTGAATTATCACAAATAGTAAAAAACTTTTTATTGTCAGAGTTTTTATAGTTTTCAAACCACTCTTTCTCTTTTGTTAAATTTGTTTTTTGACCAATTTTATCACCAATAAAACAATTGACATTTTTGTTATTTAGCCATTTGACACGCCAAGGTATATCTTTCCTTAAGTGTTTTCTTATAGTTATCATTTTAGAAGGTCAAAAAAGTATTTTTTTATTTTTAGCATGCGGGTTTCTGGCGAGAATATTTCTTCTTAATTTTTTCAATCGCTTCGGCAATTTTTAACTCTTCTTGTGAGCCAGAGTTAAGATCACGAACAATCGCTCTGCCGGCACTTGCTTCTTGTTGACCAATAATTACCGTCGTTGGAACTTTAAGTTTGGCGGCGTCTTTTAACAATGAGCGAAGCGAATCATCCGAAGGGATGTAATAAACATTAATAGCTGATTTTTTAAGTTCGTTGTAAATTTTTTTGCAAATGGGTTTAGTGGTTTTTCCAAGCTGAATTAGATACACCTCAATGCCCCGAATTTTAGCTGGAACGATTTTATTTTTTTTCAACTCCTCAATGACTCGATCAGCTCCCATCCCCCAACCTACTGCCGGAGTTGCGATTCCGCCCAAAGTTGAAACAAGAGAGTCATACCTGCCACCTCCACAAAGAGTGGTTTTTCGGCTTTCATCTCCTATGGCAGAGATTTCAAAAACTGTCTTGGTATAATAGTCCAATCCGCGAACCAATTTTGTGTCAAGGAGAAACTTGATATCAAAATCATCCAGATATCCAAGAATATCTTGAAAATGATCTTGGCATTCTTTGCAGAGAAAATCAAGAATTTGAGGCGCATCTTCTTTGATTTTTTGGCAATCGTCATTTTTGCAATCAAGAAGTCGCAAAGGATTTAGATTGAAGCGACGCTGACAATCTTCACAAGAATCTTTAAGTTTTTTTGAATAATACTCCTTTAACTTGTCAATATATTTTGGTCGGCATTGAGGGCAACCGATCGAATTAATAGAAACAATAAAGTCGGAAAAACCGCTTTTTTTAAGAATCTCTAGGGCGGAAATTATCGCTAAAAAATCTGATTTTGCCGAAGGGTCTCCAAGAATTTCTAGGCCAATTTGTCGATGTTCACGAAGCCGCCCCTGTTGCGGTCGTTCACGACGAAACATTTGGCCGGTGTAGAAAAGTCGAACCGGTTGTGGCCAAGAACTCATGCCATTTTCGATATAAGCCCTAACTACTCCGGCTGTGCCTTCCGGGCGCAGCGCGTATTTTGGGTCATCGTCGCCAGATTCTGAAATTGAAAAAATCTCTTTTTCAACAATATCAGTAGCAGTCCCGATTCCACGGACAAAAATATCTTTGTCTTCAAAAATTGGTGTGTCAATTTTTGAGAAACCAAGACCAAAAAGTGTATCTTCGGCACAAGAATTCAAATACCTCCAGTAGATTTGTTCTTCCGGTAAAATATCACGAGTTCCACGAGGTTTTTGGTATGTTTTATTTTCCATAACTCTTTCAATTGTAGCACCAATAAGCGTTAAATACAATTGCAGGCAGAAATTATTTCAAAACAATCTTTTTGTCAATTAACTCTATTTTTATTTTCTCTCCTTTTTTATATTTTTCGGCAATTAGGGCTTCTGAAAGTGGATCCTCAATATTTTCAGTTATCGCCCTTCGAACTTGTCGCGCACCATGTTCTTCAGAAAATCCGACTTCTGCCAAATACTTTTTTGTTTCATTACTAAACAAAAGCGCTAGCCCTTGCTTTTTTAGCCGCTTAATGATTTCGGCGGTCTGAAGTTCAACAATTTTTAGAATTGAATTTTTATCCAAAGAACGAAAGACAACAATTTGATCAAAACGATTCAATAATTCTGGTGGAATTTCATCACTTAATATCTCGTGAATTTTTTCTTTAAATTGCTGATGATCTCCTTCATTATTATCAGGATGAATTTCGGCTTGGTTAAATCCAATTGAGAGCTCTCGCGCTTCTTTTGTGCCAAGATTCGAAGTTAAAATAATAATCGTATTTCGAAAGTTTACCTGCCTTCCTTTGGCATCAGTCAAATAACCATCTTCAAGGATTTGTAAGAGAATATTGAAGGTGTCGGGGTGAGCTTTTTCAATTTCATCAAATACAATTACAGAATTTGGTTTATGTCGAACTTTTTCAGTCAATCCCCCACCTTCGTCATAACCGACATAACCTGCCGGTGCGCCAATTAGACGCGAGACATTATGGCGCTCCATAAATTCAGACATATCAATTTTAATCAAAGCATTTTCAGAACCAAAAATAATTTTTGCCAGAATTTTTGCCAGATATGTTTTTCCAGCTCCAGTAGGGCCAAGAAACAAAAACGATCCTACCGGTCTCAATGGGTCAGAAACTCCGGCACGATTTCGAAGAATTGATTTTGCCACCCGACTAACCGCTTCGTTTTGTCCAATAATAAATTTTTTCAGCTTATTTTCAAGCCCAAGATATCTTTTTCTTTTGTTTTCGGTTAAATTTTCAACCTCAATACCGGTTTGTTTGGAAATAATTTGTGCGATATCAGAGGAATCAACAAACCTTTTTCGTTTATTGGTTATTGTTTTCTCGATTTTTGAGATTTTGTCGGTTAAAATAATTTCTTCTTCTCGAAGTCCTGTTGCAAGTTCATAATTTTCGTCTGTTACAGCAGATTCTTTTTGCCTTAAAATAAGATCTAGTTTTGATTTAATTTTTGCCAAGGCGACATTTTCGCTCGAGACATAGTTCGTGCTTGAAGCGGCTTCATCAATCAGATCGATTGCCTTGTCGGGCAAAAATCTGTCACTCAAATATTGTTCTGAAAGTTCTGCGGCAGCTTGTACCGCATCTTCGGTAATTTTTACATTATGATGAATTTCGTAGCGCTTTTTTAAACCAATAAGAATTTTTATCGTCTCTTCGATAGTCGGCTCATCAATTTTAACCAATTGGAATCTTCTTTCATAAGCCGGATCTTTTTCAATTTGCTTTTTGTATTCATCGTAAGTTGTTGCTCCAATTATTTGGATTTCTCCACGCGATAAAATTGGTTTCAAAATGTTGGCAACATCGAGTGATCCTTCGGCTGACCCTGATCCAATAGTTGTGTGAATTTCATCAATAAATAGAATTTTATCTTTTACTTTTCCAAGCTCTGAAATCAGTTTTTTCATTCGGCCTTCAAATTGTCCTCGATAAATAGTTCCTGCCACAAGTGAAGAGATATCCAGGGACAAGATTTTTTTCCCAATTAAATTTTTCGGACATTCGCCGATAAATATTTTTTTTGCCAGTCCCTCTATTATCGCTGTTTTTCCGACCCCAGGATCGCCAAGAAGCAGAGGATTGTTTTTTGTTCTGCGGCCCAGTATCTGAAATATTCGGTCAATTTCTTCTTCGCGACCGATCAGGGGGTCAACCATATTTTCTGAAGCCAGTTTTGTCAGGTCAATTGTATATTCGCTTAAAAATGATTTTTCGCTCTTTGATTTTGAAATTGTCGGAGCACCAAAAGCAAATGGCGGGGCGTCATCTTCCGGAGGAAAATCATACTGCATTTTGTCTTGAAAGTTATTAAAAATATTTTCTGACACTTTTGATATCTCGGAAAAAATTGATTCAATTTGTTTGACAATTTTTTCCGGCGGAGTTCCCGCTCTGTCAATAATTTGATAAGAGTTATATTTTTTGTCAGATAAAAGTGAAAGCAAAAGATGCTCAACATCAATCAAAGAGTGGTTATAGTGCGTGGCAATTTTTATCGAGTTTTTTATTGCCGATCTTGCGCCGTGTGAAATACTCCTTTTTTTGCTTTTAGAGTTTTTAGGACTGATAAGTTTTGCAATAATCTCAATTTTTTCTGTTGTGAGATTAAATCCGGCAAGTACATCATTTGCCAGTGATTCACGAGCATGTGTTATCGCCAAAAGCAAATCCTCAGAGTCGAGAGGTTTAGCTGAATCGTTTGCAATCTTTTCCCCAAGTAACAAAACTTTTCGCAAATTTTCAGAAAATTTTGATGAAAAATTTTGGTTCATAAGCCAATGTTTATGCTTAATTATTATTATTCTACCTTTGCTTACTTTTTGCTTTTTGATTTCTTTACTTTTGCATCTTCTTTTTTTTCACTGGTTTCGGCTTCTTCGGTTTTTTCAATGTCTATTCCCCAGCCGGTTAACTTTGATGCCAGTCGGACATTTTGACCATTTTTACCGATTGCAAGTGATAAACTATCATTTTGGACATAAACCGTTGCTTTATTGTCTTTTGATGAAATAATAATCTTATCGCATTTTGCCGGGGAAAGAGCGTTGACAATATATTTTTCCAAGTCCTCATCAAAGAGGATAATGTCGATTTTTTCATCTCCGATTTCAGCGAGAATCGATTGGATTCGTGTGCCGCGCTGACCGACACATGATCCGATCGGATCGATATTTTCATCGTTAGCGGAAACAGACATTTTAGTTCTGGCTCCAGCTTCACGAGCGATATTTTTAATTGCTACGGTACCATTGGCAATTTCCGGCACCTCAAGAGCAAAAAGTCCTTTTATCAATCCTTCGTCGGTTCGAGAAACTAATATTTGCGGACCACGGGAAGTCTGAGTCACTTCTTTCAAAAAAACTTTTAGCCGTTGGCCGACATAATATTTTTCATCGCGAATTTGATCGGATGGAAACATGATTGCGTTAACTTTACCAAGCGAAATAATAATGTTCTTATCCTCAATTTGAGAAACAGAGCCATTAATAATTGAATTTTCACGATCTTTAAATTCAGAGAAAATAAGATCTCGTTCTGCTTCGCGAATTCGTTGGATAATAACTTGTTTGGCTGTTTGAGCAGCAATTCGACCAAAATCCTCCTCTTTTGGAAGTGGCTCAATTATTTCATCTTCAAGTTTGTAGGATTTCTTGATTTTTTTTGCCTCTTCAAGCAAAATTTCCGCTTCCGGATTTTCCACTTCCTCGACAACTGTAATCACTTTGGACATCTCTGCGCTCCCAGTTTTTGGATCTAATTTTGCTCGGATAACTTGATGCGGTTTACCATAGTCCTTACGATAAGCAGCGGCAAGAGCTGCTTCAATCGTCGAAATGACTGTTTCTTTGTCGAGACTTTTTTCGTCGCACAACTCCTCGATTGCCAACATAAAATCGGATAAATTTTCCATAATACTCCTTTTTTAAAAATGTGACCGCATTCGGGTCACAACTATCTACATTTATATTGTATCAACTAGAAAAATGTTTGTCAAGAATCAAAAAAATCACCCTTGATTTTCAAGGGCAATATTCGGATTCCGAATTAAGTCGAGTAATGCTTGGGTAGTACTTAATTTCATTTGTGCTTGATCAATTTTGCCTGTGGTAAGTGCGCTAGATGCTTTTATCATCTCTGACTTAGCATCTCTAAGTATTTCCTCGTCGGTATAGTCAGGGTGACGAAATCCAAAAATAAATGAAAATAAACATTGAGGCATACTTGGCCAAATTTCAAAAAAATTTGGTGGATATTTGTATTCGCTTAATTCCTCGTCAATTGCATTTGCAACCGGATCAAACATTGAGTCGCCAAAATCATTTGACATAAATACAATATTTCGCCAAATTGTTCTATGTTCGCGATCAGGCAAAATGTATTTAACGGCTTTTACAGCTATGCTGGGATTCAAATCGGTTGTATCAATAATTACATACCAATTATGTTCCCATCGGGATTCTTGTGAGAGGGAGGAATATTGTTTTCCAATAAGGTGTTGATGTTGACTGAAGGTATCCCCAACAACATCACAAATCTTTAAACCATTTCCAGAAGGAGAAACCAATAAATATTTCCCCGGAAATTCTACTGGCTTTTTCCCTGCGGAAAGTAGAATAAAAGGTTCATACTGATATTGATCAATCCGCAGTATACTGGACACAGCTCACCTCGATTCAATCGGAGTATTTTAATTCTAGCGTAATTTATATTTAAAGTCAATACTTTGCTGGCTATTCTCACCAGTAAAATGCGTCGATCGACGCATTTTACTGGGCAAGAAATCAATTTTTATGATAATATAATATTATGGTGAAAAAATTAAGAAAAGATAAGATTAAAAATGTTGGGAAAACGACTGCGAGAGTAGCAGGAGAAATTACATTAACACTTCTACAGATTGTTGCTCGGACACCCGAAGCGCTTATCGATGCTTTTTTATCTGGAAAATCAAGAAAAAGTATATTTGATGTTCCTGAATTTTGCAGTGATCGCCTGTTTGAATATCTTCGTGATTTGATCGAGCGCGATTATGTTAATATTGTTATTAGGAATGGTCAAAAAAGCATCGAATTAACCAATAAAGGCAAAATCAAATTACTTGAAGATACTACTGGCAATATAACCGATGGCAAATGGCGAATGTTGTCTTTTGATATTCCGGAAGATATGCGGAATCAGAGGGATCAATTTAGGCGGTCAATCAAACGAATTGGTTTTAAGCAAGTACAAAAAAGTTTATGGGCTTCGCCATATGTAAAAGCAGATCAGGTTGAGTTAATAATTAACGAACATAATATTCGCAAATATGTTGCTTATCTTATTGTCGAAAAAACGGATATTGATTTCTTTTTGCAAAAATTATTCGAATGACATGTTTATTGTTGAATTTATCAAATAAACGAAATATGCCCCCAGTAAAATGCGTCGATCGACGCATTTTACTGGGGGAGATACATCAAAAAAAAGTTTAACTTTAAATAAAATTGAAATTTTCTCCGACGGTTAGGCTACGGGGTAGTTCATTTGTATTCAAATAAATAGTTTGATAGCGGTTAAAGAGATTGTATTTTGTACTTAAAAACTTTCCATACAAATTTTGGCAATGCGAATTGGCGCTTAAAGCGGCTGGGTTCGATTATTAAGCGGAATAACCATTCAAGGCCAATAATCTGTAAAAATCTTGGAGCTCTTTTTCGTCTGTCGGCAAGAAAATCAAAAGTTCCACCAACGCCGATTCCGATTTTTGCCTCGGTTTTCCCCAAGTTTCTTTCAAGCCACAACTCCTCGTTAGGCACGTCGTAAGCAACAAGCAAAATATCGGCTTTGGTTTTTTTTATTAAATCAATTATATTTTTCTCATCCTTAATTTTTGGCGTTCCACCATAAGTTCCGGCAATTTTTAAACCAAGAACTTCTGTCTGAAGTTTTAGTGACGCTTGCTCGGCGACAGTTGGACCGGCTCCCAAAAGAAAAATGCTCAAATTGTTGTCGCGGGCAAATTTTGACAGGTCCCAAACAAAATCAGAGCCAGTTATCCTTTCTGGTATTGGATTTTTAATATATTTCGGATAAAAAATAATTGATAAAAGTGATAGTTTGAATTTTGATACTCCGACAATTACCTGCCAAAATTTGTTTTTTGGTAAATTTAATGATAAAAATTTTGCCGCCCATAATATTCCTGCGCCATCAGCTAAATTGAGAGAACTTTTTTTGAGCATTTCAGCAACTTTATTATCAGTGAATGCAAAATATGCAAATTCGCTGTTAACAGTTGTGATAAAGGTCGAAGCTTTTAAATTTAGACGAGTAAATAAATATCGCAAAACTTCTATTTTGGAAAAACAGTCAATTGGGAAATTTATAATATTTACTTTTTTTCGATTTAATTTCATAATAATTTTTCACTACTCAACTACGTAGTTGAGTAGTGGTAAGGTGATTAGATTTGGTTGACTTTTGATGTAAAATTCTTATATTCTTTTTCAACAAATTGATTAAATTGTTCGATAAATTTTTCTTCACTGAATTTCTTTGCTTGGTTTTTGCAGTCAACACCTTTATAACTTTGATAATTTTTCTCCATTTTTTTTACAACCGAAATTAAATCATCAGGATTATTTGAATCAGAAAAAAACTCGCCGGTTTTCCCCTCTAAAATTGTTTCTGTCGCTCCACCATCAGCAAAAGCAATGACTGGTCGTCCGGCAGCCATCGCTTCAACCGGCGCAATGCCGAAATCATCAACTCCGGGGAAAACAAAGGCCTTGCATTTTTTTATTATCGAAATTTTTTCTTTTTCCGAAACCCAGCCGAGAAATTTAATATTGTTTTTTGCCATAGATCTAAGCCGCGAATAATCACTTCCTTCTCCCACAATATAAAGCGGAAGCTTCAGTTTATTAAATGCCAAAATCGCTAAATCGATTTTTTTATATTGCGTCAAGCGAGAGACGATTAAATAATAGTTTTCTGGAGTTTCTTCATTATCCAAGAGCTCTTCGATTTCAACCGGCGGATAAATGATTTCCGAGTCGATTTTATAGTATTTTTTAATTCTGTTGGCGACGGTCCTGGAAATTGCAATAAATTTGTCGGTTCTTTTTGAGGCAAGAAAATCCCAAACCCGTTGTTTTGATAAAATATGGCGAATATACATCCCTTTCAGCCCAAATCCAACTTTATTTTCCTTTAAATACTCACTTGACCAATCCCAGAGGTATCTTGTTGGGGAGTAACAATAAGTGATATGCAAGGTTTTTGGACGAGTAATTACTCCATGAGCAAAAGAGTTTGATGACGAAATAACAGCATCAAAATCAGAAAAGTCAAAATTTTCAATTGCTTGTGGGAATTTTGAAAGAAGATGACGGTGACGGCGGCGAATAAAACCGGGCAATTTTTGCAAACCAGAAGTGATTATTTTATAATCTGGTCTACAAAATTCACGCTTCGTTCCGACTTTGTCGTATAAAAGTGTGTAAATTGGGGCATCAGGGAAAATTTTGTGAATCGTTTGCAAAACCTTTTCCGCTCCGCCGAGTTTAGTTAAAAAGTCATGAACAATTGCGATTTTCATAATGATGATAATAATGTAATTCAAACACTGACTTTATTACACTGACTTAACACTGACAAATGAATATATTAGTCAGTGAAAGGTCAGTGTGGTCGAGTCAGTGTTAGAATTTTCAATAAATTCTTGGCGGTTTTTTCCCAATCGTAATCTAATAATCGTTTCTTGCCGGCTAAAACCAATTTTTTTGCCAGATCTGGTTTGTTTAAAATTTGAGAAATGGCGGCGGCGATTTCGAATGGTTTTTTTGGATTAACTAAAATAGCGGCGTTTCCGGCAACTTCTGGCATCGAAGAAGTGTTCGAAGTAACAACTGGAATTTCAGCATTAAATGCCTCTAAAATTGGAATTCCGAATCCTTCGTGAAGTGAGGGAAAAACGAACACCGAAGCGTTTTGATAAAGCGCCGACAACACTTCGTCGCTGACAAATCCGGTCTCAATAATATCATTTTTTATTTCGTCGGGATTTTTAATCGCCTCCTTGATTTCATCATAGCCGAATCCTGGTTTTCCAACCAAAACCAATTTGTGTTTGATTTTTCTTTCTTTACGTAAAAGTTTGTAGGCCGAGATCAAATTTATCAAATTTTTTTTTACTTCAATCCGCCCGACGAAAAGAACATACGGTTTTTCAATATTCTCTGGCAATTTTTTATCACTGGGTCTCTCTCTAATCGAAAACCCCATTGGAACAAAATGAATCAGTTTTTCATCGATTTTATAAAACTTTTTTAAATCATCTGCTGTTGACTTACTGTAAACGATAATTTTTGCTTTCTTTTTTATCGCTCGTGAAATTACTTTATTCTGAATTCGGATCTGTTTTTTGCTATAGACCTCGGGAAAGTATTTAAAGGCAAGATCATGAATAACAATTGTTGAGTTTTTAGGTGTAAATTTTGGCAAACCATAAGCTGGAACAAGCAACGCGTCCGGTGGATTTTTTAACATTTCCAAAGACAAACCAATTTCGGTCCAAAATTTTTGCCGATTAATTAATTTCAAACGGAAATTTTTTGGAAGGATTTTCAGGATTGGGTCAAATTCCGGTTTAACATACAAAATGTAGTGGTTTTCTCGGTCAATTTTTGCCAAATTTAAAATCAGCTCTTTTGAGTAGTTTTCAATTCCGGTTTTTTCTTCTTTTGTAACGCGCGATACGTCAATGCCGATGAGCATAAGATTAAGTTATAAGTTGGTAAGCTGTAAGCTGTAAGCTGTAAGCTGTAAGCTGTAAGCACATACTCTATATTTTAGCTGAAAAATTGCTTTTTAGCAAGTGAGGTATTGACAAAATTGAGGTTAACTCTTTGGATTTTTATACGATTTGCGTCGATCGTTGAATATCTTACATAAAACAACAATACAGAACTTGTTCGCGGATAAAATTCAGGTATAACCCATCAGCGTTCAATCAGCGTGTAAAATCAGCGTAGTTGAAAGCGTAAAAAATCAGCGTAATTGAAAGCGTCGTTCATTTGGTCCAGAGAACGGATTTTTTAAATGATTCTAAATGCTCGATTGCAATTCCTGTGCCTTTGACGACGCAATTAATCGGATCTTCGGCGATTTGGCATGGCACACCGGTAATTTTGGCAAAGAGTGAATCAATCCCTGAAAGTAAGGCACTACCGCCAGTGATCACAATTCCTTTATCCATAACATCCGATGCTAATTCGGGTGGGGTTTGTTGTAAAACATTTTTCACTGCTCCGATAATATCCGCAAGAGGTTGCTTAATCGCTTTCGTTACTTCTTCGGAGGAAACTATCACGCTTTCCGGCAGACCGGATATTGCATTTGAGCCGGAAACTTCCATCTTTAATTCTTTTTTTGCCACAACCGCATTGCCAATTTTCTTTTTTATTTCTTCGGCAGTATATTCGCCGATAATCAAAGCATGTTTTTTTCGGACCATACTGGAAATTGCCTGATCAATTTTATTTCCGCCAACTCTGATTGATGACGATGCAACAACATCGCCAAGTGAAATAACCGCTACTTCTGTTGTCCCGCCACCAATATCAATTATTAAATTACCAGAAGGTGTGGCGATCGGAATACCAGCGCCAAGTGCCGCAGCGATTGGTTGTTTGATTAGATAGGCATTCTTGGCACCGGCGGCAATCGTGGCGTCAATCACGGCTCGTTTTTCGGTCGAAGTGATACCGACAGGGATGGCAATCATGACCTCGGGCTTATAAAATCGAAATCGACCGCAAACAGAATTGATGTAATGACGCAACATTGTTTCGGCAATGTGATAATTTGCAATCACACCTTCTTTTAATGGGTAAGCGGCGACTATTGATTCCGGAGTCCTACCAATCATTTTTTTTGCTTCTTCCCCGATTGCGACAATCGAATTATCAACTACTTGAAGAGCAACAACAGATGGCTCACTGATGACAATTCCCTTTTTCGGAATAAAAACGGAGACATCGGTTGTCCCCAAATCAATTGCAATTCTTCTAGACATTGCTAGATCCTTTCAATTTTTGCCCCAAGTTGGTTTAAACGTTGGTCAAAATTTTCGTAGCCACGGTCGATATATCTAATATCTTCAATTTCGGTTTTACCGCGAGCAACCATTGCAGCCAAAACTAGTGCTGCGCCACCACGAAGATCAGAACAAATTATTTTTTCACCATTAAGATCAGTTGGGCCAGTGATATTCACGATATGTGGACTTTCAATTTCAATACTTGCAGCCATTTTTAATAGTGATTTGATATAGTCAAAGCGTGAAGAAAATAATGTTTCAAATATTTTGCTTTTTCCCTTCGCCTGTGTCGCAAGAATTGCAAACGGTGATTGTAAATCAGTCGGAAATCCTGGATACGGACGAGTGTCAATATTGGTTGCTTGTAATTTTTCTTTTTGTTCGATGTAGATATCAGCACGGTCTTCATTATATTTGACTCCGAAATCGACTCGGGCATGTCGAAATTTGTTGAAAACTAGTTCAAGATGATCGGGAATAGCATTTTTGATAACGACTTTTCCACCGCAAATCGCGGCGGCAATCATAATTGTTCCGATTTCGATTCTGTCTGGTATTATCGTGTGTTCGCTGGGATGTAGTTTTTTTACGCCTTCGATTATAATTGTATGAGTACCTGCGCCGGTTATTTTGGCGCCGGAGTTATTTAAAAAATTTGCAAGATCAACAATTTCCGGTTCACAAGCAGCGATTTTGATTGTAGTAATCCCTTTTCGTAGAACTGCTGCCATTAATACATTTTCGGTTGCTGTAACACTCATTTCATCAAGGATGACAACTTTGTTTTTTCCGGAAAAATTTTTTCGTCCGTCAAGGATGTAATTTTGATTTTTTTCATCGCGGTCAATATGGACATCAAGATCGAAAAAGGCCTTTAAATGGGTGTCAATTGGTCTGGAACCAATCAGGCAACCGCCGGGCTCGGAAAATTTTGCCTGACCAAATTTGGCAAGTAGCGGGCCGATTATTACCACCGATCCCCGAAGTTTATTGATAAATTCACTACTGGGGTAAAATGAGTTTACAGCACTTGAATCAATCTCTAAAATATCACCCTCGAATTTAATTTTTGCTCCAATGCTTTCAATTACATTAATCATCTCGGAAATATCCAGAATTCTCGGAACATTCTTGAGAAGAGTTTTTCCTGGAATCATAACCGACGCAGCTATCATTTTCAATGCTGCGTTTTTTGCTCCTGTTGGAGTAAATTCGCCATTTAGTTTTTGCCCACCAATAATTTTAAATATTGCCATAATGTTTAATTAGTTTTTCTTTACTCATCTTACATCTATTTTACAAAATTCTCAACATCAATTATAATTAAACCATGTATAAATATAAACATCGAACCCGTGAGGAACGTTTAAAAGAGATAATTATCGGACAATCAATTGTTTCTTTTTTTATTATCGCAATTTCATCCTGGCTGGTTTTTTGGGGACTTGGGTATAAAATCAATTGGCAAAATTTATCAATTAAGCATACTGGAATTATCTATCTTTTATACTCACCAAGAGATGCAGATGTTTTTGTTGATGGTAAACTTCAAAATGCTTCATCTCCTTACAATATTTCTCTTTCCCCTGGATATTATCAAGCCGAAATCAAAAAAAATGGCTATGTCACTTGGTTTAATAATATCAAGGTCTCGGCTGATCAGGTTAGTAGCAATAAAAATATTGTTTTATTCAAAATAGCCCCAAAGGTTTCTGTTTTAAGCGATCAATCAGCTATTGCCACTATCGATGCTCCAATTGACACATTGGTTAAAAATCCGACAGGTGAACTTAAGACCACTGATTATGAAATATATGTCGGAGAAAATTTAGTCACTAGATTTTCAGAAAAAATTTCAAATGTAATTTGGTATCCAGGAAGTGAATATATCGCCTATCAACAAGATGACGAAATTCGAATAATTGAAAAAAATGGCACCAACGATATTGCTCTCGTCAAACTTTCATCATCTACCCCGACAAAATTTATTTTTAGCTGGGATGGATCACTGCTGCTTTACAAAGATGGTTCTGAATATAAGAGGGCGGAGATAATATAATACAAGCTGTAAGTCATACGCAAGTAAGCCGTAAGCCGCAAACTATTAGCGATTTATTTGCGGAAAAGTCGCGGAGCCATTAGAGTTTTGTGTCGAAGTATTGGCAATCGGCAGGATTTGATCAAATTCAACAATCAAGCGCCTTAGGTTGGTGCCAACCGGAACGCAGGTCATAAGCGAAAGCGTTGGGGAGTCGGAGTTATTATCAAGAACGGATATATCGCTTGGGTCGACGGTCTTTATTTTTTTTACCTGATAAATATAATTTGTGCCCTGATATTTTATTAGCGCTAAATCCCCGACCACCATTTTGTCAAGCAGGGCGAAAATAGCATTATAATCACTTCTAACCCAAGGGAAATTTGATGAATGTCCGGTGATAAAAATATCGCCACTTTCGCCGGGATGAGCGGTATTTTTTAATTGAATCACTCCATTTTTTAAGTTCTTGGCGACTTCTGATTCATTATTCTCAACATCAAAAATTATTGGTGCCAAAACATTTATACTTTCGATATAAAGGGTATTGTCGGTAAATTCTGGCAAAATTTCCTCGGGTCTAATTTCTCCGGAAATGGCGCTTGAAGTCAATTCCGATAATTTCAGATCCTGACTTTCAAATTGATCGTTATACCAATAGGCGATTTTTTGTTTTATTGCTGAAAAATTTAGCGTGGAAAAAATTAAGGCAAAAATAATTAAAAAGAGGATGAGAGATTTGAAAAACAACAAAACCGGCCGGCGCTTTTTGTAGCGATAGTTAATAAAAATTTTTTCCAAATCACTTTCGGATAGTTTCGGCTTCATTTTTGTGAAATTTCAAAACCAGGAATAAAACGTTTAATATAAGCAACGAGTGAATCATTAAGTTTCTGGGATTCGCTTATTAATTCGGCAAGTTGATCATTATCAAAAAGTTTTGGGTTCTGGTGAGATCTCATAACTTGCGACATTTTATCTGCGATGGATGAGATGTAAGCAGTGTCTTCGGAGTTTTGGATCTTTTCTTTTCCATTTAGTTCAACTTCTCTTTCTAAGGATTTAGCTAAAACTGATGATAAAACGAAGACTTTTGAGATTTCAGCACTCAATGAATTTAATAATTGTTCCTTGATTCTAAGGTCAACTATTTTATCACTTTCAGGAGTATTGAAACCTTGTTCACTGGAAATGCTCATATTCCTCCTAGATTTTTATATAAATAAATAATTATTATTTCTGGTTGTCTATTCTGGAAATAGTTCGAACGCATTTTGGCCCGAATAATTTAGGCAAAAAGTTTCCGAAAATTCCCGCCCGCCCGCCTTTGGAGGAACTGAATTCTGAACTTTGACAATTTCAAGTTTTTCTTTGGGGGCTATTTACTTGTTTATATTGAAGATGAAAAATTAAAGAACTTAATGGTAATACCAAAAAACCCCAAGCAAAGTAAAAAAGTATTTCCTCAATTGGAATGCCCCAAATGAAAACTCCAGTTAAATTTGATATCATCCACCATGTTACTACTGTCTGAGGATAAAACAACAAAAATACTTGGTAAGAAATCAGCGCCAAAATAAAAAGAACAATACCATTTATCAATGAGGGAAATAATAATTTTGGTCTAAATACAATCATTGACATCCCCACTAAGAGCATCCCGACTATTGCCGCATCCATAGAATTAAAGCCAAGTAAAATGTTGCCACCGATCATTACAGTCGCAACAATAACATAGAACGCCACAATCCACCAATAATCAATCTGGAATTTCTCGGGCAAATTAATCCGCTGCCAAACTAATTTTATTAATGCGACTGAGATTCCACCGATCGCGAAAGCAAAAATAAAATCTTCCGGACCAATTATATTTCCGAAAATAAACGATGGGCGCCAATAATCTCTGGTGAATAACAAACCAGTAAGTGCTAGTGGCGTAGCAATCACGGAGAAAAAAAGGATATATTTTCGGAAACTATTTTGAAAGTAAAACAACATAATCCAGATTGTGAGTGGAATAATATCTCCAACCAAATAAATTACGGAAATGTTATTAGCCATTTATTTAAGTATTAAAAATTTTCTTTTACAAATGCATACAAAATCGAAAGTGGCAAATTGTTCCGAAAATTCCCTACAAACTTGTCGCCGAGTCCGCCAGTTCGGCGAAAACGGGAAACAAAAACTTGATTTTTCCAAAGTGGTGGGCAAGGTGGGAATCGAACCCACAAGGCCTTGCGACCATAGGTTTTTGAGACCTACGCGTATACCAGTTCCGCCACTTGCCCATTTAATATAAAGATTAGCAAAAAACGGGCAATTTGGCAATAAATCTGCTATAATTTATTCGAAACTACCCTGCACCTTCACAAGGAGGAGTGATGATGACCAGAAAAGTAATTTTTTGGGGACTTATCATTATTGCGTATTGCTCGAGAACCGGTTATAGCCAGGATTTTTTACAAAATGGTTTTTGTTTGCCAATTGCAAAAACCTATTATGATAATTCCAAAGATAATTTTGCACTAGCCGGCGACGAATATATTTCCGGCTACCGCCATCTTGGCTGGGATATTGTTTGTCCGCTAAATTCTGCGGTTTATTCAATTGCCGACGGAGAAATAGTTGCCTGCTCACCTAGTGGTTGGGATCAATATGGTGAGGATAATAATTATGCCGCAGTTGTTCGCTACATATCAAAATCCGGCGAAGTTTTTTACGCCGTCTACGGGCATCTTATTCGCCCAATTTCCAATACTAACAGCTTATCGATGAGCGATGATGAAATTCGCAAGTATCGAGGGCAAAATACAAATGGCTTGGTAAAAGCTGGTGAAATAATCGGTCATATTGGAAAATGGAAACCAACGCATCTTCATTTTGGCATTTACTATAATCGCGATTCGATTCTTGATATTCCAACAACGGATTTGGGGAGAGTTAAACTTCCCGGCCCTGCGATTTCCCTTTTTAATGGAATTAAGTCCTGTGGAAATTGGCGATCAGCAAAAGAGTGGTTGGAATCTTACTCGGCAATATCAAAATATGTTGAAAATTATTCACCGATCTGTGTTAATGAGAAAATATATTTCATTCACAAAGATAATCTATGTCACTACTTTGTTGCCGAGCTTGATCCAGTTAGTTTAAAATATTCTCTTGTTTGGCAGCTACAAAATGGGTGTGTCCCGGTTGCGATGTTTTGCGGTCCGGATAATACCCTATTTATCAAAGTCCATTTTCAAGATTTTTACACATTATTGCAGTGCACTCCTGGAGTAGGTGGGAAAGCCCTTTTTTCCGCTCGCTTCGACTTTAATGTCGCCAATTATCGAAAAGGTTATAATTTTTTGCCAATACTACAAAGCGTGACTGGCTGGGAAATTTTTGATCTTACTGATCAATCATTTAAACCAAGATCAACTGTGATGAAAAGCGGCAAAAAATCCGACTCTGATTGGGCATCGCTTTTTTTTCCAGTTGAAGAAGATCGTTGGCGAATTCTTGGATCAATAAACGATGCATATATTGGGGATGTTTTGGTCTCATGGACGATGAACGCGAAGGAGCAGAATTGTTTTCTAATTCAAAAACAGCCAGATGGCGAAAATTCCGATTTACTAGTGCTTGACAGATCGGGTTTGTCACTCCCGCTAAATGCAGAGAATGTGATTTTTCGTAACGAGAAGAGCGGGATGATTTCGATAATCGAAGCTCGGCTCAACCCAAAGGATGATCCTTTTACACAAGGTTTCTATCTCTCTGATCTGCGAACGGTTTTTTCCAATACAAAAAATATTAATCCAACCTCGGTTGGCAATGTGCTTGGAGTAGAAACAATTCTCGGGACGGCAGATTTCGAATTTGGTCGCGAGATTTGTTCAATTGAGCTTGAGACAGGTAAATATCGACTTTTGACAGATGATCAGTAACTTTTACTCCGACACAATGTCGGAGTTTTTTTATATTTTTATTTATTTTGGGAAGTAATCACCAGGAATTTTTTCGCGAT
>CAZVFH010000011.1:0-19515 GCA_964626415.1 uncultured Candidatus Saccharibacteria bacterium | reverse complement strand
TTTTAACCCTTTATTTTAACCTAGAAAAATTGCATTTCAAAACAGAATCTCCGCGCGCACGCGCAAGGAGGCGGAAATGCACACTAGGGAAGCGGAAAAACCGATTGGAACTTTTCGATGTGTCGGTTGTGAAGAAATTTGGGATGGATCAGAATTGTATGATGATCCAAGATCAATAGGAAAACACATGACTTGTGGAAATTCGTTTTGCGGTGCCAATGTCCAGAAAATCAGCGACTTTCCGAAAAGCGAATATGAAAGACAAAAGATCTGATATTAATTAAATAAAAGAGAGACAATTGGTTTTAAATGCATTACACTCGGGTTGACTAAAAAGTCGGTCCGTTTTTTGTTGGTACTTCTGTTCCGCTGTGTCTGTCATGCTGAATTTATTTCAGCATCCCAATAATTAATTGCTGAGATCCCGAAATAAATTCGGGATGACGGAAAAACCATTACTCTATTCCCAAAATCTCATTCAAGAGTTCTTTGGCCGATTTTTGATGCGAGAGATCGTTTTTCGAGACAATTAAAAACTTATCGCCAACTTTGACTTTTGCCGGCAAAAAATCCTTTTTTAACTCTATTTCTTGGCCATTGGCAACGACGACAACTTTTCCATCATCAATTGACTTTACTTTCAACAATTTTTGTTCTTCTGACATATTTTTTCCAAAGTTTTAAAAACCAGCTCCAAATCTGCTTGTATCTGACCGAGACAAAATAGATTACCAAAATCAAAGTGGCGGCGCCGGCAATTATCAACCGTATTTTCAAAGTATAATCAACTAAAATATATGAGACGGCGATAATTGGAACAAGCAGTGACGATTTAATAAGCGGGCTGGCAAGTAAACCATCTTCTCTGGAAATCGCCAAAAACAATCCAAGCAAAATCATTCCGGCCAAAATTCCGGCAAAAAAATTGCTACCAAAAACCAGAGTAAGAAAAATTGGTAAAATTCCGATGGCAGATGTCTCTAAAATTCTTCCCGTTTTTTTCGAAAGAATAAAAAGATACGGCAAAATTCCACCGACCACGAGTCCTGCGATGACAACAGGATTTGAAAGTAAGAAATCTCCACTGACTTTTGAAGTAAAATAAATAAATAATAAAGCGCTGACGGCAAATGTCGCAAGCGCCGAAGAATATTTTATAAAAAGTCGGCTTTTTTTGTCGAAAGAAGCAAGCAAATCCAAATTTTGGAATTGATCATCTGCGCCGGTAGAATTTTTAATTGTCGTTGACTCGTTTAACAAAACCTCAAATGCCTTGACTAAAATAGTCAGACCCAAAAATCCCAAAGCCCCAAGGGTGATGGTTTGAAGATTAAAATAAGAAAAAGAGATATAGCGACCGGCGAAATAATATCCGGCAAAAAGCAAGATAAGAAAGACAAAAATTGACGGCAAAAAAGACAGGATGTTTTTCCCTTTCTTTACTCGCCAGAACATAGATCCAACGATCGCTGAAATCAAGGCAATAGAGATTAGGATCAGTGGAAAAATCGTCGCAATTTTTTCACCTGAACTATTTTGCATTGTGATTACGACGACAACAATCGCAATAATAAAAGTTCCAAAATAGCCACTGGCAAATTCAAAACTTTTCGGCTGACTTTTTTCTGCCTTTGAGAATATTGTCAAAATTCCAGCGCCGAGAGCAAAGGCAAACAAGACATTGATATCAATAGAAAAAGCTAAAGAGGTGATGACAACAAGTAAAAGCAAAGAAAAAATCATAAGACAAACTGCAACTGCTGATTTTTTGGCAATTGAAAATGCCAGAGAAAGGTCATTTTTTGTCGACTCCAAAATTTTCCCTGAAGATGAAGTGATAATTTCGGCAGTGAAAAAACTGATTATGACTGACACGGCTAAACCAGCAAGAAATCCACAAGCAATTTGCCAACCGAAAAGATATAGAAGTGTTGTAAAGACAACAATTCCCACAAGACCAAGATTTTTCCCAATGAAAAGAATGTCGACACGACTGTTTTTTTTGCTGGCAAAAGTTAGATCGAAGATTTTTTTTGAAGCAATCGATTTCTTTTTCACACTTGAGAACAAAAACCAAGCGCCAGCGAACGCCAAAACTGAGAGTGAGAAAATTGAAATCGTGATGATTGTGAACATCATTTATAGCCAGCGTAGCAGAAAATTTTTGCCATCGCAAGCATTTGACTTTTGAAAAAAAATTGCTAGAATTATAATGTCTGATAAATTCCACGGAGGTGACCGTAATGTCAGCACCGATCCAACCGCCATTTTATATTTGCGGTTTTGCTTCACTGGAAAAACCAATAAGAAGCCCATCCGATCGTAAAATCAACAGCAGATTGACCTTTTACCAACATCCTTTCAGCTTTGGCTTTAGTCCTGATGGAGCAATGAAATTTGATAGTTACGAATATGCATTTCATTATCTAACTAGCTCCCCTGACCTCAAGAATTCAGATTACGATTATAATGTTATAGATTCTACTGGCAGAGCAATTGGTGGAGATGGTGCAATTGTTGAATTTTTCAGAACATAATATTGTCAAATTTATATCTGACGCTCCGTGATGGCGGAGCTTTTTTATTTCAAAACTTCGTTGATCACTTTTAAAGCAATTTCGGCGGTTTTTTGCCAAGAGTAGTTTTTAATTTGTTCAAGACCTTTTTTTTGCAAATCAAGTCGAAGTTTAAAATCATCAACAATTAGCGACATTTTTTTGGCGATATCATTTTCGTTATAAGGATCGAAATAAAGTGCCGCGTCGCCCAGAATTTCCGGCGTTGCTGAAACATTTGAAGCAATAACCGGCGTTCCGCAAGCCATCGCTTCCAGTGGCGGCCAGCCAAAACCCTCGTTTAGCGACGGCTGAACATAAGCCAGCGCACCAGCATAGGCCGCCGGTAAAAATTCCTCCGGCACAAAACCAACGGCGATAATAGGATAATTACTATTGCCTAATTTGTAATTTGGAATTTGTAATTTGGAATTTTTTTGGTTATTGTATCTTGTATCTTGTATCTTGTAATTTATTCTTTCTATTTCAGCAATAACTTCCGGTTCATTTTGATCAATTTTCCCAACCAAAACCAGCTGAATCCTTGAACTTTTCACTTTCGACTTTTCACTTTTAACAACTTGTTCGAATGCTTTAAGCATTCGAACCAAGTTTTTATGCTTCTTCCACATTCCAGTATATAAAAAATAGTCGCCGGAAATTTTATACTCCTTTTTGAATTTCTCGCCTAATCGTTTTTTCTCGGCAACACCAAGTTTTGAGATCCTTAAGTAATTTTCATAAATCCCCAGATACATCACTTTAATTTTTTTCGAATCGATTTTGTAATGATCAATTATCTCTTTTTTGCTATTTTCAGAAGGAGTCAAAATCTTCTTTGAATTTTTTACCGCCGACCTCATCACCGCTTTAAACACCGCGACTTTTGCCGGATTTTGATAGTGAAAATAGCCGAAAGTTGTCATATCGTGAATTGCGACGACAAACGGTTTGCGATAACGAATCGGATGATTAAATTGAGTAAAAAAAACCAAGTCATACGGCTTCTTATTGAGCCAGATAAAAAGTTTCGTTTGTTCGGCTACAGAATAATGTGGAATGTCCAAAACCTCAATGCGCAGGTCTTCGCGGTCCCAGAAACCGAACTCCTTTAAAACCCTGACTCCGGCTGGCCGAATCAAAAGCGAATATTGATTTTCTTTGTCCAACTTCAAAAACTGACCGAGAAGCCCGAGTGTTACTCGGCTTATCGAATCGCCAACGCCGATAAATCGTCCATCAATTAAAACTTTACTCATAGTTTTACCCAAAGGAGTGCAAGCTTTAGCTTGTTTAGTAACACGCTAAAGCGTGGGCTCCAGAGTTTGCTACTTAAAAAATGTCACATATAAAATTGCCCCAACAACGATCAGTGCGGCGACGATGTCGCTTTTTTTGATGTACTCTTTGAAATAAAACGAGGAAAAAAAGTAGACAATGAAAGGTCCGAGAATCAAAAGCAAAGTTGTTTCAGCAACGCCGAGTTTAACAAAGCCGTAAAATTTTAGAACCATCTGCAAAACGCCAAAAGCGGCAGTAATAATTGTGTAGAAAAAACATTTTTTCGGCATCTCAAGAAGCTTTGGCCGCCAAAAAATCAAAAATAAAATCGCCATTACCGCCGTCCGAGTAAAATATAGCGCCGCCGGCGAAAAAACCAAAAGCAGTTGTCTGATGATAATTGATTCAACCGACATCAGAAACATCGCGGTGAGAACTATTGATGTCTGCCTCGAATATTGAAGATGATGATGGCGAAAGCGAGTAGCGACGAGTGCAAGTGATGCGATTATTCCGGCAACAAAAACCGGCAAATTCCTTTCGCTCGGCAGAAAAATTTCCGAAAGGATGATTGTTGTGAGAGGAGTGAGCATCATAATCAGTTCAAACTCGTGAATCGTCTCTTCTTGAATTCCGCGATAATAAAAAATATTCCATGTGATTGCAACCAAAATCATCAAAATAAAATAAAAAAGATATCGCAGTGTTAAAAATTCTGCCCAATTAATAACACCAAAACGAGGCAATAGAAAAAATGTCAAAACTGCCAGCCACAAAAAAAGTAGCGGCACAAATCGCTTGACCGGAATCTTGTAGCGGGAGAGGACAATTTTGTCGACAATTACCCCTCCGGCGTAACCAATTGATGCGAATATTGCTTGTAGCATAATAATAATTCAAAATGCAAAAATCAAAAATCAAAATTATGGAGTCAACTATTTTATTTCAATCCGCGGAAATAACGGCTCCGGTTCCAAAGTCTCGAGTTGTTTTTTCATTTTTTCCGCTGTCTCGGGCATGAAAGGTAAGATAGGAGAAATGAGAGATGAGAGATTAGAAAAAACAAACGACAAAACTTCGGATAATTTTTTTTGGTCGGATTTTGCTAATTCCCATGGCTTATTATCATCAATGTATGAATTTAACTCGCCGACAATTTTCCAAATTTCCATCAGTGCCTGATCAAATTTCAATTCTTCGATCAGTTTTGATATTTGGATTTCGGATTTCGGATTTGTTTCGGATTTCGGATTTCGGATTTCGAATTTGTATTTAATTATCATCGAAATCGTCCTTTGCAATAAATTACCCAATCCATTTGCCAAATCATTTTCGTATCGTGCGGCGATTTTTTCCTCTGAAATGTCGCCATCTTCACCAAAGGGAAATTCGCGCAAAACAGCATAGCGCACGGCGTCGGCGCCGAATTTATCAACCAATTTATTAGGATCAAGAACATTGCCGCGGGTCTTGCTCATTTTATTGCCGTCAACGGTGAAAAATCCGTGAGCAAAGATTTTTTTTGGAAGTGGAAGCTCAAGCGCCATTAAAAGCGCCGGCCAAATTATCCCGTGAAACCAAAGAATATCTTTTGCCATTAATTGAATATCTGGCGGCCATAGAGGAATTGTTATATTGCTAAATTGTTGTATTGCTTCCGTGCTGTTTAGATTTTGAATATTGTGATTTGTGATTTGTTTGGAGCTTGTTTCTTGTTTCTTGGAATTTTTGTAAATTTTGGTTGCAGACCAATAATTTATCAGCGCGTCTATCCAGACATATATAGTTTGTGACTCGTCGCCCGGAAATGGAATTCCCCACTCGACTTTTTGCCTTGAAATTGAAATATCCTCGAGACCACTTTTAATCTTGCCAACAACTTCATTTCGGCGTGACTCCGGCAAAATTTGAAATTCGCCGGATTCGATGATTTTTAATAACTTATCGCCGAATTTAGACAAAAGAAAAAAATAATTCTCCTCCGAGTGCTTTTCCGGTTTTGTTCCGTGATCAGGGCAATTTCCATCAACTAGTTCATCTGGCATTAAAAACTTTTCACAGGCGACACAATATAATCCTTCATATTTTCGTTTTTCGATAAAACCCCGTTTTTGCAATTCCAATATCAATTCTTGAACTTCTTTTTCATGCTCTGGATTTGTTGTTCGAAAAAATTCTGAATAATTGATATTTAATTTTTTCCAACTCTCGACGAATCTTAGCGCGACATTGTCGACGAACTCCTTCGGCGATTTTCCAGCTGCTTTTGCCGCTTCGGCAATTTTTGTCCCATGCTCGTCAACACCAGTCAAAAAAAAGACCTCTCCACCGCGGGATTTATAAAATCTAAAAAGTACATCGGCGGCAATAGTTGTGTAAGCATGCCCAATATGCGGCACATCATTAACATAATAAATTGGGGTTGTGATGTAAAATTGTTTTGACATTAGTTTTATCGTAACAGAAAGAAACCACGAAATCACTATTGACAAATAGAAAAAATCACTGTATAATAAAGCCAGTAGTTAATCCGAGACGAAAGGGTGATACAGATGGACCAGTTGGACTTTCTACGTGTCCTTGCCGGGGTCTTCGACCTCGAGCAAGATAGCTCGATCAGACAGCGGGTTGCCGCACTCTGTGGCACTCGCATCCGTGTCTGCTGGATAAAGGCGGCACGGATATATGTATTCCGCCGCCGCTCGGGAGTGGGATACGGAGAAAACCTCTTCGAGCGTGATGATCCTGCCAAGGGGCTAGACAAGACCTTGGTTGAGGGGACGATCATCGGGATCTACGAGAGACGAGAATGGCCGGATATCCCTGGTTTCGGCTGGTCGGATTCACCAGGAGTAATGGTCTCGGAACATCCGGAAGACAAGTACACCCGTGCTTTCGGAGTCGGCTTCGATGACCTGGTACTGGGAGAAGTCGAAGTACTACAACTGAGTAGTGCCCTGCAAGACCATTAGTCGCACCGCCATACCAACCGCAATCATTAGCCCCTCAAATCTGGGGCACGCCTTACCCAAAGTTAAGCATTAGACCGACCCCGCCCATAATGTGGCGGGGCTGTTTTTTTATTTAATAAAAACACTCCGTCATTTCGAGCCATTGCTGATTTTGGCAAGGCGAGAAATCTACATTTTGTTGTATTTATATTCCGGATTCGTTTTTTATACAATTCAATAAATTGTAGATTTCTCGCCTCCCGAAGGATCGGGATGGCTCGAAATGACAAACACAAACCCTTGACAAGAAAAAAACATTTGTGCTATATTAAAACCACCACAAGGAGGTGGCGGAAATGGATCGAAGAACGGAAAGGATTTTGGAGCAATTGGAGAAAGCTCACAATGCGTTTGTTCAGAATGTTGATATACTTGGTATTCCAATGCCAGAAAAGATTGCTCTCGCTCTTTCGATTAATCAATTTTGTATCACTTTCGGTAATCCTGTCTGCATACTATCAACCAACGATGTAGATGCCGTCTATGAAACCGTTGAACACGGGATTTTCTACACAATTGCATGTGGTAATCCCCAACAAATTAGTGAAGCACTCAGAAAGGCAGCAGAAATATTCAGTAATGCTTGCAGGGACGGAAGAGTGTGGTATGGTGTGGAAATTCGCGCTGATTGTGAAGATGATAAACTTTCAATCCGATTTCAATTCCCCGAACCAATCGCCTAGCACCCAACAATTTGTTGAGTGTTTTTTTGATTTACACGAAGGAGTACAAGCTTTAGCTTGGTCAGAAACACGCTAAAGCGTGGACTCCATATTCGCCGGAGTCCAAGCTTTAGCTTGTCCAGAAGCAACCTAAAGGTTGAACTCCACAGAATAATATTACCCAAATATCAAACTCCAAATCGTCATAATGCCGGCGAAGGACATTAGGGCGACGGCAAGGCCGCCGATTATTTTTGCCCAAAAGCCACTGGAGCGATCTCCCATAACTTTTTTCGAGGAGGATAAAATCAAGATTAAAATTAAAATCACCGGCGCAACGCAACCGTTTAGAACTGCAGCATAAATCAAGGCCTTTATCGGATCGAGGTGAACCATATTTAAAAGCACTCCAACCAGAAGTGAAATTATTATCACTCCATAAAAAGCATGCGCTTGGCGCAACTTTTTGTTCAAACCCTCCTTCCAACCAAAACTTTCAGACAAAGCATAAGAACTTGATCCAGCCAAAACCGGAATGCCCAATGCACCAACGCCGATAATTCCAATCGCAAATAGTAAATAAGAATACTCTCCGGCAAGCGGCCGCAATGCCGATGCCGCCTGCGCCGCTGTTCCGATTGTTGTGATTCCGGCGACATTCAAAGTCGCGGCGCAAGCGGTGATGATAAAAAACATGACCAAATTAGAAAGAAACATCCCCGACCAAATATCAATTCGCATGTCGGAGATCATTTTGTCATCAACCGAGTCCGCTCGATCAGAAATTGTTGTGTATCCCTTTGAAACCTCCTCTTCAACCTCTTGTGAAGTTTGCCAAAAGAAAAGATAAGGTGAAATTGTTGTTCCAAGCGCACCGGTGACGATTAAAATCTGATCTTTGGAAAAACCAAAAACCGGCTTAACCGAAGCCAGCATTATCTCCTGCCAATTTAAGCCCTTTATCATTAAAGTTGAAAAAATATAGGCAAAAAGCACTAGTGCCAGCCATTTTAGATATTTGGCATATTTTTGGTAGGTGGTAAATATCTGCATAAGCATAATAATTGTGGCGATGATGATTATCAGATAAAGATAATTCCACTCTGGGCGAAACAAGCGGACTGCTTCCGACATCGCGCCAAGATCGGCGCCGATATTAAAAGTGTTGGCACAAAAAAGCAAAACTGTGCAAAGTATTAAAACCGGACGGGGAAAAAATTGTTTAATGTTTGCCGCCAGCCCTTTGCCGGTAACCAAACCAAGACGAGCGCACATTTCTTGGACAACCGCCATTAATGGGAAAGTAAATCCGGCAAGCCAAAGAAATTTATAACCGTAACCGGCGCCGGTTTGCGAATAGGTAGCGATTCCCGAGGGATCATCGTCGGAAGCGCCAGTTGTCAGTCCCGGTCCCAAAATATGCCAGTATTCCTTGGCTTTTTTAATCGGACCGTGACCAACGACGGCTTTTTCAACCGTTTTTGAAATCTCAATCGTTTCGTCCAAAATTTTCGCCGGCGATTCGACTATTTTTTCGATAAACTTTTCCTCGGTTTTTTTCGCCGGATCTTCGTGGATATTAATTTTCTCTTTGATTTTTGTTTTTTCCTTTGACATTTTAATAAACTAAATTTTCAATTTTAAAATTCCGAAAATCCGCCTCCATAATTTTGATTTTTAAATTTTGCATTTTGAATTTAGATCTTTCCACTCCTCAACGCTCAGCTCCTCCGCCCTAACTTTTTCTTTTAACCCTACACTTTTTATTATACCAGACGCTTCTTTTTTTGAAATACGAAGTCCTGCAGCTAAATTATTTTCCAGTGTCTTTCTTTTGCTTGTAAATCCAAACTTCACGAGTCGGAAAAAACTCCTGTTATCAATTTTGCCAGTTCCAGTCAAATTTCGACGGTTGCAAGCGCTTGTCGCCAAAGGCGACAAAGAGCGCCTAGAAATTTGGCTGGAACTGGCAAGAAAATCTCTTTTAATTTTAATCCTGACAATTGCAGAGTCAACCTTTGGGGTTGGAAAAAACGAAGTATTTTTGACGATCGAAATAATTTCCGGTTCAGCATAAAATTGGACTGAGACAGATAATAGTGACATTTTACCGGGACCTGCACAAATTCGCTCGGCGACCTCTTTTTGCACCATCAAAATCATCTCAGATGGCGGATTTTCCGCTTCCAAAAACTTCCGAATCAAAATCGAAGTGATGTTGTAAGGAATATTGGCGACCAATTTGTATTGAGTTTTGAGAAATGAGAAATGAGTATCGACAATATTCAATACATCAGCTATGATAATATTTGTTTTTTCTTTCAGCCCTAATTTCTCAATCCTCATTTCTAATATCTCTGCGAGCTTGTCATCTTTCTCGATCGCTATAACTCTACTAGCTTTCTTGACTAGTTCCTCCGTCAAAACTCCCAACCCCGAGCCGACTTCAACAACGGTATCTGACGATTTCAAATTGGCAGTGGCAACAATTTTCCCCAGCACTTTCGCATCAACTAAAAAATTCTGCCCCATTGATCTCTTTGCCCAAAGATCGTTTTGTTTGAGATATTGAATTAGTTGATCTCTGTTCATTTTTACTCCGGATAATATTTTTCGACCCGGACATTTTGCAATAGTCCTTGCCCCCAAGTTCCACCGAGCTTTTCAAAGGCAGAATCAGAAAGATCCACTATCCGATCTTCGCGTAGTCCACCACCCGCGCAAGTTACAGTAACTGATTTTCCATTGTTTTGATTGACAACAACAACTTTTGTCCCCCTCTTAACAAAATTACAGGCGGCGATCATATCGCCAGAACTTTTCCAAATACTAGCAACTCCCGAGCCATATACCAAAACTTTTGTCCCGACTTCGACAATTTGATCGGTTGGCTCTTTGGCGATTTCGGTTTTTGTCAGCGATCGTGATACTTCTTCACCGTCTTCTCGAATAACTAAATAAAAATAATTTTTAATGCCTTTTATCCCATTTTGAACAATTTTTTTGTAATCCTTTTCCTCGTTTGGATTTTTTTTAGTAACGATTTTGAAGTCGATTGGTTTTGGCTCGACAACCGTAGTTTTAGCCACTCTCGTTATCGCAATCTGGCTACCGTCGACTATTTGCGCTGAGAGTGAGACATTAGTTTTGTCGTCGGCGCCGAGCTCGATGTTTTTTTCAGTGAAAAGTTCTTCTACAGTTGTTGTCCAACTTCGATAACTTGCTGATCTTTTGCCATCTTTAACGGAAATTAACGGGGCTCGATTTATTGTGACTTTACCACCGATTTTCAATTTTGGATCGGGGAAAATTTTGATTTTATCTTCCGGAAAATAGGCAACACCAAGATCGGTAATAATTTTTGATGCTTCGAAACTTGGACTTTCGCCGGAATAAATCGTCGAGATACCGGTGGCGGAGATTTCATCAATTTGGTAAGGAAATTTCGGCGTTGACACAACTTCAAAATCCGCCGCATGACCATTAAAAACATAAAAAAAGCCAGTAGCAAAAAATGAGGTCAATAAAACTGAGTAGAAAAAACTCCGCATATGCTATATTATAGCAAATTGAGATTCTAACACTGACTCGACCACACTGACTTAGCACTGATATAGGAAAAAATGATGGGAATTCTTATTCCGCTGTCAGTGAAAAGTCAGTGCAAATAAAGTCAGTGTTAGAATTATCCATTTAAATTTCTTTCTTCACTTCTTCCGGAATTTCCTCCAAAAATCTTGATGGCACATTAGAGGTGACATTACCAAAATAAATTCTTGACTGAGAATAAAGCATATACAATTTATTCATTGCTCGAGTGATTCCGACATAACAAAGTCGGCGTTCTTCTTCCAACTCCGTCTCATCAGTGAGAGATTTTCCGTGTGGCAAAATTCCCTCCTCAACTCCGACAATAAAAACGACAGGAAACTCCAAACCCTTTGCCGAATGCAAAGTCATCAAAGTTACTGCCGACTGCGCAAGATCAAGGTCATCAGAATCCTGATAAAGCGCAACTTTCTCTAAAAAAATGTCAAGTTGACTCTCTTCATCATCCAAAGAGCTATAGGATGCAACTGATTTTAGCTCCAAGATATTTTCCCATCGTGCCTCGCCCTCCGGCGTCCCATCAAGCAACATTTGCTCTAAGCCACTTTTTTCGGCGACATATTCAATTAGCTCCGTCAAAGTCAGCTCGGATTTTTTTTCTTTGAAATTGGAAATTAAGGCCAAAAAATTATCAACTTTAATGTTGTCCGACATCCTCCCAATAAAATATTTTTCCAATGTTTTTTCACCAACACCACGGGAAGGTGTCGAAATTGCGCGAGTAAATGACACTTGGTCATTTTGGTTGACGATTAAACGCAAGTAAGCCAAAATATCTTTGACTTCTTTTCGCTGATAAAATCTAATCCCGCCAATAACTTTGTAGGGAATTTCAAAATTTAATAAAGCTTCTTCAATCGCCCGTGACTGGGCATTGGTGCGATATAAAACGGCAAAGTCGGAGAAGTCCGAAAATCCGCCTCCATAATTTTTACTTTTGACTTTTGACTTTTGACTTTGAATTAAAGATGTAATTTCCAGCGCCACAAACTCCGCTTCTTCCTTCTCATTTAACGCCTGACAAACAATAATTTTTTGCCCTTCGGAATTCTCGGTCCAAAGATTTTTCTCGGTTTTTTGGCGATTAAATTTGATAAGTTGATCGGCCGCACGCAAAATATTTTTTGTTGAGCGGTAATTTTGTTCCAATTTGATAACTTTGGCACCAGGATAATCACGCTCAAAATTCAAAATATTTCGAAAGTTAGCTCCGCGAAAACCGTAAATTGATTGAGAATCGTCACCGACAACACAAACATTTTTACTTTTTTCCGATAACATTTTTACCCACAAATACTGAACTCGATTAGTGTCTTGATACTCATCGATCAAAATGTATTTGAAAATTCTTTGATATTTTTCAAGAATTTTTGGATTTTCTTCGAATAACTTAACGCACAAACATAACAAGTCGTCAAAATCCATTGCCCCGGCAGAAAAGAGCTGTTTTTGATATTCGACATAAACAAGATGGACAACTTCTTCGAAGGGAGAATTGGCAAATTTTGCATACTCTTTTGGCGAGATAAATTCATTTTTTGCGCTGGAGATGAAATAGGAAATTGAATTCGGCGAATATCTTTTTGGATCAATATTTTTATCGCGAAGAATTCTTTTTATCACCGCCAGTTGGTCCTGACTATCATAAATCGTGAAATTTGGTGGATAGCCAAGATGCTGTGCTTCTCGGCGTAAGATTTTAGCGCACATTGAATGAAAAGTGCCAAGCCATGGAATCCGCAGAGTGGCTTCCAAATCCGAATATCTAAATTCGAAATTCGAAACAATATCTAAATCCGAATTTTCCAAATCCGAAAGTTTCAGATTTTTGTTATTTGAATTTCTAATTTGTTTCGGATTTCGATATTCGGATTTCGAATTTTGCAAAAGAATTTCCATTCTTTTGCGCATTTCATCCGCTGCCTTATTAGTAAATGTCACCGCCAAAATATTCTGCAGCGAGATATTTTTCTCGGAAATTAAATAAGCCAACCGATGAGTCAGTGCTCTTGTTTTTCCCGAACCGGCGCCAGCTAAGATTAAAACCGGTCCCTCTGTTTGGAGAACTGCTTCCTTTTGTGCCGAATTCAAATTTTCTAAAATATCTCTCATACTAAATAATTATAGCAATTCTTTGTTCAACTACCCATCCTTCGCTCGAATTTGTTTCGAGGACTACGACCTCGCAAACAAATGCTCGCTTCGGAGGGTTGTTCCCAAAATTTCTTAGAATTTTTGGGAACAAAAAAAGGCGCAAGGATTTGCATACTTATAGGGAACAAATATTTTAATATTGCCCTGCTGCGTCACTTACGCCTTTAAGGGGTGTCGCGAGTAGCGACTTTGAATCGTCTCGTGGCATCCCTTAAATGACTTTATGTCGATCTAAGAGACACCTTTTAACGTTTCACTATCCCTGGGTTCTCCTCGCCTATCTTTTATTTATCTGATTTTCTTTTTCTTTATCTGATTTTGGCTTATTGCGAGGAAATTTTGAAGAACACTCCCTCCTCTTCAAAATTTCCTCGCAAACGGAATCGATACGCAAAAAAAATAAAAAAACTCCTGCGAAGGGAGTAATTTATTACAAAAAAGACAATCTCTTGTAAATTTCGCCCCTCCGCGAATGAGTGCTATTAAGTTGTTAATGTTACTTCTATTATAGCGCCAGTAATTGATTTTGTCAAGCCCCAATGGGGAAAATTTGAATTGATTTAAAAATTATCAATTGTGGGAAAGGATAATTACCAAATATCTAATTTCTAATTGATCTAATTGGTCTAAAAAATATCCAATGAGAAAATGACGAAAATTGAACGGGTTTAGATATTAGACATTTGATCATTATTTAGGTTAATTAGGTCAATTTGAGAGTATTAGAAATTTTCCCCCTTCTCCATTCACTATTCTCTATTCTTTCTTGACCAGCACCAAATCCGCAATCGCATTTTCGCCGGTAATATTTTTAATTTCGACATCAGTTTTACCGGAAAGCTCAATATCGCCCAACTTTTTCCAAACAAACTTCTCATTGCCAGTTGTAAGTTGTAAGTTATAAGTTGTAAGCCCTAAACTAATGGAAACTTGTCCGCCATTACCGTCCAAAACCCGCACCCAAACTTCACAGCTTCTGTTGTAATCAATTTTCCCCGACAAAACCGAGTCGGGCTTGTTTGTAACAATAAAATCCTGCTTAAGCCGGGCAAAAAGCAAGTCCTTCCAAAAATTATATCGCCCTCTCGCCCAGCCATTCACATACCAATCATTTTGATTCGCCCAATTTGAGAGAGGCAATTGCTGTATTGTTTTATTGCTAAATTGTTCTGTCGCTGTTTTTCCAACCAAATCATTTTGAATTTTTAAATTGTCATTTTGATTTTTCCCGCCTGCCGGCGAGGCAGGGATTTTTGCATTTTGAATTTTATAAATGTAAATATTTCCCCCAAACTTCTTGTCAAGTTGAATTCCGACTTTCCCCTCCGCCAGCGCCAGCATATCCTGATTTTCCCACTTTTGTTTCACTTTTAGATCGGGATCGCGCCACACATTTGTTGTCCGAAAATATTTTGTTGCCAAATCATCGCGAATAATTAAACAATCAACATTGCTTTCCGAAAGCGCCGAAGCAAACTCGCCATCATCATACTGCTCGAGAAAAAGTGAAGTTAAATAATTTCGTTCAAAATAGGTGTCGTTAACAACACTCAAAATCGAAGCCGATTCGGTAACATACGGCACACCGATCTCCCAAGCAATATTGTCAGAGTTTAGCGCATCGAACGAATTGTCATTAGAAAAATGTAAAAATCCAAGTGACGGAGGATAATAAATTTTTTTGCAGTAGTCCTTATTTTCTTTAAGATAATTATTAAGCTGGCTGTAGCTTTCCGGAATTTCCTGTAAACGAAAATAACCGCGATAGTTGAAGTCGAAATACGGTGCTATAATGACGCTTGACGACAGAGCGATTACGGCAAAAATAATAATTTTCAAAACTCGATTTTTCAGCCAGGATAAAATTTGCGAAAATCCGACGGCGAAGAGAAAAATCAAATTAAAGGCCAAAAGAAATTGAAAGTGATATGTTTCGCGGAAAACCGCAAGTTGTGGAAGGTGGTTGTAAAAAAAAGTGAAAATCGCCGCGAATTTTCCGGTTGGGCCGATTGTAAATGGCAAAATCAAAAGCGACGAAATGAAACTAGTAAGAACCAATTTGCGGTTTTTGCGCGCAAGAAGCGCAAAAACCGCAAGCAAATAAACAATTAAATATCCAGCGACGACCCAATTATTATGAGCAAAGGGATAAAAAAAATCGCGAGTTATAATGTGGTCGGAAAACATCAAAACATTGCGAAACGAGTGCGGTAAATATCCAATGTAGCCCAGAGTAGTTGCCTGCGAACCGGAAGCGGAGATTGCGCTATTGCCTTTAATCAACGAAAATATTATCCACGGCAGATTGATAACGACGATTGAAAGCAAGAGAAAAATAAATTGGAGAAAATTTTTGAAAACCGTCTTCCAACTCCTTGCGATCGGGATTGAAACGATGAGGAATATAAGCAAAAGCAGACCAGCTTGAATTTGAGAAAAAATCAAAGAAAAAAGAAATGCCAGAATGATATAAGGTCTGTCATGCTGAACTCGTTTCAGCATCCCAGTCATCGATTGCTGAGATCCCGAAATACCCATCTCGCCTACAGCTCGCCGAGGCAGAAATTCGGGATGACGAGAAAAATACCTATCAACGAAAAATGGCAACGCCGCATAGGCAATCAGGGAATAAGTAAATCCAACGATTGTCCGAATAAAAATGTAAGGTGAGAAAGCATAAAGTATACCAGCGAGAAAAGCGACCAACCTTGATTTGATTCGGTTCGACAACAAAAGATAAAATCCAAAAGCGGAAAATGTGTGAACGAGAAGCAAAAATATCTTTATTGACAAAGTCGGGGAAATTTTTAAAACACCGAAAATTCCAAGAAGCGCCGTCGCATATTTCCCAAACGAGGAAATTATACCGAAAGAACTTTCCGACAATAAAGACCGCCAAAAACTCTGCATATCAAAAATCGGCCAAACCCAATCGTATTTAAACGGCACGCCATTTTGACCCAAAATTGGGAAAAGGAAAATAATTGAGATTAGAAAATATGCCAAAAACGGCCAAAAATGCTTTAGAAAATTGTTAAATTGTTTCATCGTCATAACATAAACGCAATTTATTTTAATAATGATAGATAATTTTTTAGCATGAAAATGGTATCTGCCTTCATCTGGTTTTTGACCCAACTTTTTTCTTTTGCTAAAATCAGTTCGCCAAGACCGTGCATTATTTGGTTATCGTTAATTTTTTCAATTAGAGCAATGCAATCAGTCAGTTGCTCTTTTAAGTTTTTCCCTGTCAAATCCTGAACTACTTCAGCATCAATATCCCAATTATTTTTAGCAAAATAATGAATATCATAAATATCTCGCGTCGCTGTTTCTGATCGCAGGGTTAGGGTTGCAACCTTGCTCCCAAATAAATAACCCCTTTTTGCGACTAGCATTGAAATACCAAGATACTCTTTCAGTTCGTAATGTTCCTTTAGGTTCGAAATTAATTCACGAATATTGATCTCAATCTTAATATTGTGATCAGCGTCGCCGTATGAGAGCAGGGAAAAAATAGTAAACCGTTTAAGATGGTCGTCTTTAATAAGACCATATTTTTCTAAAATACCGGCAATTCTTTCTGATATCTTTTTTTGGTTATATTCCGTAGGAATAAGCAAATCAAAATCCAGATCAACAGAAAATCTTGGCAGATCGTAGAAAAAATAAGCACAAGTACCACCCTTGAACCCTAAAAGTGGGGCAATTGAAATGTCAGTAAAGATATCTTTTAAAATTTGACCCATTATTAATTGATGTTTTTCATTATTAAGCATACGACTTCCTATATTTATCCAATCGTTTGATTAATTCTTTATTGTTGTAAATCTTTACTATCTCGGAACACAAATCCCAATTAATTGATTTCAAATTATCGAAAAAATAATTTGGAAAGAGATAAATCATATCCAGAAATGCTCGCTCCGGAGTAGCGATGCTGTAATTATCCTTAATAATTATACCGGTTGGATTGAACATTACCACATCCTTAAGTTTTCTAAAGGTAAAAGTATATTTATCAATTGTTACAGTTCTCGTCCATTTCCCAACCGCAAAAATGATGCTGTAATGTTGAAAAATAATGCCTGCTTCACGAAGAACCGTCTCAAAACCGACATAAGAAGGAACATAAATGCTAGTTGCCAATTCCTTTGCTTCGTAATTATTATCTTTGGCAAAAACCCCTCTTGTTAAACGAATTAAGCTGCCTTTTTTCACATAGTAGGCGATCTTGGAGTTCAATTTTGTCTGATCACTTTCTTGCCATATTAAAGACAGATCCTGAGTGGTTAGGACTGTTTTTGGAATTTGATATAATTTGGCAATTAGATTGTCCATACTGAACTTGTTTGATGGATATGTGAATTATTCTTATTTCCAGTTTATATTGTTGATATTTGTTTGTCAAGTAGTCGTCATGCGAAATCAAAAAATATGCCAAAGAACCAGGTTTTTTTGAAAAATATTTTTAAAAATTTTATCATTTTGCTATCTATGATTGGATCGTCCCCGCTATTCTCTATTCTGCCTCACTTGTGCTTATTCTACCAAAGACAAGTGAATTAAAAAAGCCCCGACAAGCGCCGAGGCAGAGAAATTAGTTTAAACTTTGTCAACGATTTCCGGACAAATCCCGCCGGATGCAAGTTTGTGTTCTAGAATTGGAATGTTTGGAAACAAATCCCTGGCACTTTCTGCCGCTTCATGCTTGTTTTCAGCTTTAAAAAGAACCGAATATGAACCGCCGTCAGGACCACCAGCTCCGTTAACTTTTCCACCCAATGGATCAAACTGCTTTGACCAATCAATAAGTGACTGACATTCATCAGAAATCAACTTTGGATGTAATTCTCGCTGACATTCGGTATTTCTATTTAAAACTTGTCCGTAACCATACATGTCGCCATCAAGCAAACAATATCTTGCCTCTGGCGCCAAAAGACGAATTCTCTCCAAACCAGGGTGTAAACGCCCTATTTTGACAATTTCCTCAATCACCATTTTGTGAACATCAGAGCTTTTATGCGGCTTACCATAAACGAAAGTTAGAAGTCCAGATTCAAGCTTATTAATTGTAGTCAAATCCAGATGAATTGGTGAAACTGAAAAATTGGGGTAACGATAAATGTCGACATAAGTTGCGCCACAAGCGGCGGCGATTGCCCCTTGGTCCTGAACTCCACACTCCAAACCCATTAATATCGTTTCAATTTCGTGAGTTTTTCGCGCAACCCAATATGGATCAATTTCGCCACGCTTAAGATACTCGAAAGCCGAAGTAATACCTATTGAAATCCCGGCACTAGTTCCTGTTGATGCACCGGAAGGAATGACACTGGAAACGAAAAGTTGTCCTTCAACTCTCGGAGGGATGCCAACTGCCTCCATGGCAGCATTTAACAAATCTGTTCTGTCAAAATCAAAGTCATCGGCAGCAAATGATTTGTCTACTTGAACATCCGGAGCGATCAACCGGAAAAAACCGCAAAGATCTGACGCCTTCCTTGCATGCAAATCAACAACAACCCCACTATAAGGGACATCACCTTCAGAACTTTTTGTTTCACCTGGCTGAAAATACGGTCTAGATAAAACTGACAAATTCTGAACAAACCCATGACCAGAAAAGTGAGTGTCAACCCAGCCACCAACATCACAGATCCTGACAGGAACGACCAAGCGAAACCTGACAAAATCAATTTCGTCGTTTAATATTTTACTGATCATCACAACCGCCTCCCTTGTTCAGGTTCGATGTCAGGGCGACACCGCGAATAACATCGTATATTATCGTATAAAAAAAAATCCCCCGTGTCAAGAGGTTGACATGCATCGCCATAATGGATAGATTAAAAATGTAATTTTAATTATTAATTTGAAAAGATGATGACTCCATACGACTATGAAGAAAGTCCGCAAGGGCTTGTGTCACTAAAAAATGAGAGAAATATCAATTATGATTTTCTTAAATGCGTTATTTCTGACTTTCTTGAAAAAAAGGGAAGGATCAGGATTTTGGAAATTGGTGCTGGTGGTGCCAGAAATTTAAAAGCACTTCATGAAATGTTTGGCAAGCGCTTAGAATTATTTGGAACCGACATAAGCAAAACTGCGATCAGTTATGCAAGGTCACTTAAAATTGGAAGATTTGAGATATCCCCATCAGAAATTATCCCATTCAAAGCAAAATTTGATCTGATTTTAATTATTGATCTTTTGGAACATTTGGAATCTGAAAAA
>CAZVFH010000010.1:11378-21156 GCA_964626415.1 uncultured Candidatus Saccharibacteria bacterium | reverse complement strand
ACGCCAGATGAAATTGAGCAAAAAGTTGATCAATTGGCAGCCCGTCTGATTCTTGAACAGTACATCGACAATCAAGGCGAGGTTTCGGAGGAATCACTGTGAAAAGGATTTTTTTTATCATTTTAATTTCGTTTCTAGCAGTTGCCATTGGCAGCATTTTTTATTTCCGCTGGCAGATAAATTCTCCAGCTGGAAAATCGGAGGAAAAGGCGGAGGTAAAAATTGCCGACGGACAATCGTCTTGGCAAGTTGCAAACGATCTGAAAAAAAATGATTTGATTTCAAACAAAGTTGTTTTTCGGGTCTATTTAAAAATTTACAAAAAAACGCTAAAATCCGGTGATTATTTAATTACAAAAAATTTATCAATTATTCAAGTTGCTGAGATATTAAATAATCGAGGGCATCAAGTAATCAAGATTACAATTCCAGAGGGCTGGCGAAAAGAGCAGATTGCCGTCTATCTTTCGAAAAATGCCGGAATTTCCTCTGACGATTTTTTGTCGCTGGCGAAAAATTCCGAGGGCAAATTATTTCCTGATACTTATTTTTTGACTGATGAGCCAACAGCAGAGGAGGTTTTTGAAAAAATGACTGAAAATTATCAAAATCGAATTTCCGGTTTGTCTGTCGATGATGAAATTTTGGCCGTCGCATCAATCGTCGAGCACGAAGCGGCAGGTGATGCCGACAGAGCAACAATCGCCGGAGTTTTTTATAATCGTTTGAAAATCGGGATGAAGTTAGAGTCCGATGTTACCTCCCAATATCAAAAAGACACAAATAATTTTGCTAAAGTTGGAGTCCTAAATTACAAATTTTGGCAACCACTTTCGTCGGGCGAAACAAGAAAAATTGTCGGTCCATTTAATACTTACCAAATTTCCGGCCTTCCGCCAGCGCCGATTTGCAATCCTGGCCTCGCCAGCATTAAGGCGACTTTGTCACCAGAAAATCATAATTATTATTACTTTTTATATGGCAAAGATGGTATCCTTCGCCTTGCCACCGACAAAGCCGGTCACGACGAAAATATCGGGAAATATTTGTAAAATTTTAGTTACTTGTTACAATAAATTTATGGCAGATGGAATTTATCTCAACGAGGATTTGGTTACTATAAACGACGCTTGCAGATGGGCGAGTAAATTTTTAAATCGGACAATTTCTAGCACAAATATTTCCTATTTAATTCAATATGGGAAAATTCGAAAACATAAAAACGATGATCAGATTAAAGTTGATATTAATGAACTTAAAAATTATTATCACTCTTCCAATGGGATTCGAGAAATTGCTTGGAAAAATAAGTTAGGTGATGATTTAAATTGGGCTTTATCTTTTGATAATTATAGAGAAAGCGACACAACAAAACATGTTCATCGCTTGCATCCATATAAAGGAAAATTTATTCCACAGCTTGTCGAATATTTTTTAGATGATCACATTGATAACTTTAAAAAAGAAATTTATTTTAGGTCAGGTGACGTTGTTCTCGACCCATTCATGGGATCTGGAACGACATTAGTTCAAGCAAATGAATTAAATTTGCACTCTATCGGAGTTGATGTTTCAAGTTTCAATTGTTTGATTTCCGATATCAAATTGGAAAAATATGATTTCGGAAAACTTTCTGATATTGTCAAAAATTTAATCACAGAATTAAATAATTTAAAATTAGACAATAATTTTTTTGAATTTGAAAAAGAGCTAAATGAAGCATTGGCAAAATTTAATTTCAAATGCTTTCCAAGCCCAGATTATAAAAGAGAAATTTATAATAAAAAAATTAACGAGAAAAAATATTCCTCAGAAAAAGAAGCGGAATTTTTGGATATTTACAAAAAACTTCTCGGAAAATACAATATAAAATTAGAACAGGAAAAATTAGAAAGTTTTTTAGATAAATGGTATTCTAAAAATTCCAGGCAAGAAATTAATTTTGTGTTTGATAAAATTAAGAAAATTGGTGATAAAAAAAATAAAAAGATATTAGCAGTTATTTTAAGTCGAACTATCAGGTCATGTCGCGCAACTACTCACTCAGATCTAGCGACTTTAATAAGACCACAACTGACAACTTATTATTGTTTCAAACACAAAAAAATTTGTAAACCGCTTTTTTCGATTAAAAAGATGTTTAGCCGTTATACTGTTGATACTTTATTTCGGCTTAAAAAATTTGACAACATTCGAACAGAAAAAAAATGTTGTGTGATCCCTTCTGATTCAAGAAATGTTGACATTCTAGTTGAAGTCAAAAAAAGAAGTAAGGATTTATTTGAAAAAATTAAGAAAGACAAAATTGATGGAATTTTTACTTCCCCGCCGTATGTCGGGCAAATCGATTACCATGAACAACATGCTTATGCTTACGATTTACTTGGCTATAAAAGGAAAGATGAGTTGGAAATTGGGCCGTTATGTAAAGGGCAGGGGTTGGAAGCCAAACAATCGTATGCTGATGGAATTTCAGATGTGTTGACTAACTGCAAAAAATATTTAAAAAAAGATGCTAATGTTTTTTTGGTTGCCAATGATAAATATAATTTATACCCGCAAATTGCTTCGCGATCAGAATTTGAAATTGTCAATCAATTTAAACGTCCAGTTTTAAACAGGACAGAAAGAGATAAATCACCATATTCGGAAATAATATTTCATTTGAAAGGGAAATTATGAAAAAACAAAAAACGCTTTATGCCATCACCACTGAAGATGTGATGAATGTTGCAGACCAAGAAAACATTACTTTTACTAAAAAGGATTTACCTTTCATTAGAGAAAAAATAGGGGATTATTTTGGAGACAAGTGGCAAAATGCGATTGAGTATGCTTTGTTAGCATTAAAGAACGAATAATAAGGAAATATTATGGCTTTATCAAAAGAACAAACTGATGGTGTTGAGGCAGTGTTAAAAACTAGCATACGAAATAAATTTCAAAATTATGAACCAGAACCGGCATCAATGCCGTTTCATACGCGACTTTTGGGCAAGGATCGCTTGGCTTTATATTCTTTTATTCATTCTCTTAACACTAATTTTGGTTCAAGTGTTTTTGAGCCGGTCGCACTTGAAATTGCGAAAGCAAATTTTAAATTAGCAAAAGCACAAATTGTTGCTGGAGATAAAATCAGCTCTGGCGCTCAAATAGTGATACAAAAAATAATTGATGGGCTAACTACTGCAAACACAAATCCAAACAAAACAAAGGAGATTGAAGCAATAAAACAGGTTTGTCAAAAAGGTGAGATGATAAAAGTCAAACCAACTAAAGTCGATTTATTTTTGGAATCAAAAGATGGTAAATTTTATCTTTTCGATATTAAGACCGCGAAACCAAATGCTGGCGGATTCAAAGAATTTAAAAGAACACTACTTGAATGGATTGCGGCTACACTAGCTAATAACACAAGGATACAAGTTAACACATTGATTGCTATTCCTTACAATCCTTATGAACCTGAACCATACAACCGCTGGACAATGCGTGGTATGTTGGATTTAGAAAAAGAACTCAAAGTTGCCAATGAATTTTGGGATTTTCTTGGTGGTGAGGGAACATATAAAGATTTACTGGATTGTTTCGAGCGAGTCGGAATTGAATTACGAGACGAAATCGATTTGTTTTTTAAAAAATTTAACCAGACGAAGTAGTTTATGCCAGTCATCGAAATCAAAAAACTAAAGAAATATTTTGGCAAAGTTAAAGCCGTTGATGGGATTGACATTTCTGTCGAAGCTGGCGAGATTTATGGTTTTTTAGGACCAAACGGTGCCGGAAAAACGACAGCGATTCGCTGTATGCTCGATTTTTTGCGTCCGAATTCCGGCGAGGTTAAAATTTTTGCTAAAAATGTGCGGGAAAATTCTGCCGAGTTGAAAAAAGAAATTGGCTATCTATCCGGTAATGTCCGACTTTATGATAGTTGGAGCGGGGAAGACCACATAAATTTTGTTGAAAGTTTCGGTGGGAAAAACAACATCGCCAAAGAGCTTTCAAAAAATCTAAATTTTGATCCAAAAATGAAATTTCGCTACCTTTCCTCTGGCAACAAACAAAAACTTGGATTAATTTTGGCCTTGATGCGCGAGCCGAAACTTTTAATTTTAGATGAACCAACTTTAGCGCTTGATCCGCTATTGCAAAATTCCGTTCATGAAATTTTACTCGAAGCGCAAAAAAAAGGCACAACGATTTTTATTTCGTCACATAATTTGTCAGAAGTTGATCGAATTTGTGGCAAAGTTGGAATTATTAAAGATGGCAAAATAATCGCCAGTGAAGATATCCATTCGCTAAAAGAAAAACGGCTACACCAAATAACCGTTTATTTTTCTGATGGGGCAAAACCGGCAAATTTCAAAATGCCTGAGGTTGAAAGAATCGAAGAGATAAAAGATGGAATGGTCTTGCGCACTCGTGGCGATATAAATTTGGTTTTAAAAGAAATTGTCAAATATCCGATTCACGACATTGAAATTTCTCACGCTTCACTTGAGGAGATATTTCTAGAATTTTACCAAAAATGATATTGAAGTAAAAACTCCCACAGATCTGTTATCACTGATTAACACAGATAGTCCATCAGTGATGATCTGTGACGATAGATCAGTGAGAGTTTATAATACATCAAACAATGCTATCACTCATCGCTCGCACAATTCGCGACCGTCGGTCAGTAATGATAATTTACATCGTTGCTGCGTTGGCATTTCTTGTAATGTATATTTCAATTTTTCCAGCATTTAAAGATCAGCAGGCGCAATTTGATCAAATCATTAAAACGATGCCAGAAGGAATGATGAAGGCCTTTAATATGGGGGATTATAGTTTAAGTAATTTTGAAAGTTATATTTCAACTGAAGAATTTTCCCTTATGTGGCCTCTGCTTCTGATAATTATGTCGATATCTTTTGCCGGCCAATTTTTTGCCGGCGAGGTTGATAAGGGAACGATTGAGTTTTTACTCTCGCAACCGATTTCAAGAGCAAAACTCTTTTTTGCGCGCTATTTTTCTGGACTTTTGATGATTTTTGCTTTTGTAACTTTGACAGTCTTCTCAACTATTCCAATTGCTAAAATGTTTTCTGTCTCTACCCAGTCAAGCCATTATTTGTCTCAAGCAACAATCGGATTTCTTTTCGCCTGGGCGATTTATTCAATCGCAATATTTTTGTCGTCATTATTCTCCGAAAAAGGCAAAGTTTATTTTATCTCCGCCGGGGTCTTGGTCTTGATGTATGTCTTAAATATTGCCGCCGGACTAAAAAATTCACTGGAAAAATTGCAATATCTTTCCTTTTTTCACTATTACAATCCCTCCGATGCACTGATTCGCAATCACATTGATAAAACTGCTGTTCTGGTTTTTCTTGGGGTGATTTTAACTTTTTCGGTTTTGGGCTATATGATTTTTAATCGGCGCGATATTGCAACATAGGAAGAATAGATGGGGTATTGATAATGGGAATATTTATATGATAAGATCGAAATATAATTAACTTTGCTAAATCCCCCCAGTTCTCTAAACCGGACCTGGGGGTTTTATATTTTGCTAAATCTGGTGTTGTGATTTATTGCTGAAGTGTTATAATGAAGTAAACAAAAAAGAATTTAAAATTAACAAATAATCTGTCATCCCGAACTTGTTTCAGGGCATCAGTAATCGATTACTGGGATGCTGAAACTAGTTCAGCATGACAAACATAAACAAAGGAGGTATATGAGTTCGTTTTGGAAAGTATTTATTACAGCATTTGTTTCGACAGTGATTGTTGGTGGAATTACTTTTTATTTTATGAATCAAAAACTGATCGCCGACAACAAAGACAAAGACGCAAAGATTGCCGATCTAACAAAACAAGTCACTGATTTGAAAGATATTGACACGACAAGTTGGAAAACTTATACTAATAGCAAGTATGGCTATTCTTTTAAATACCCAAATGATTTTATCGTTGAACAAGACGATGACAGCGTTTCGATTTCTGATACCAATTGGTTTTGCTCAGTTGTTGTCCAAGCTAATACCAATAATAAAACACTAGAACAACTTGCTCAGGGCGAGGCGACAACGACATCAAAAACTACCGATATAAAACTTGGTGCATTGGCTGCAAAGAAAATCACATTTGAAAATGTGAGTGAGATGGGGAAAGGTAAAATGGTTTTGGCGCTAGATGACAATAATGAAATAAATGTCACAGGTAGATCTTTGACGATTCTTGATGAAGCTAGATTTGACAGAATCCTCTCCACCTTCCAATTCACCAAATAAACTATGTCGGAGATTGTAATTTTGTTCTTAATTTAGTATAATAAAGTTATGAGAAAAATTCATTTGAATGTTTTATATCGCCCGGAGCCGGAAGGTGGATTTACGGCGATAGTTCCATCACTACCCGGTTGTATTACTTATGGCAAGAGTTTGGAAGAGGCGCGAGAAAATGCTGATGACGCAATAAACGGATATATTGCCAGTTTAGACAAGCATAACGAGATAATCCCAACCGATGATTTCAGTTTTGTTTCTTCAACCGCTGTTGAGATAGCAACCGCTAAAAAATAGATCATGCCCAAGCTTCCTAGTTTGACGCCAAAAGAATTAATCAAAAAATTAAAGAAATTTGGTTTTGAGTTAGATCACACTTCAGGCAGTCATCAAATTTTCAGAAATCCCGAAACTGGCAAACGAGCCGTTGTTCCATTTCATCTGAAGAATTTACCAAAAGGAACTTTTATTTCTATTTTGCGAGAAGCAGGATTGTCAAAAGGGGATATTGTCTGATTTATTGTACACTTAAAAAGTACTAACATGATTATTATCTGCGTTGATCAGCGTAAAAAATCAGCGTAGTTAAGGAGGTCTTATGTCTGGATTTTGGAAAGTATTTATAACAGCGTTTGTTTCGACAATTATTGTCGGCGGGGTTACTTTTTATTTCATGAATCAAAAATTAACCGCCGACAACAAAGATAAAGATGCAAAAATCACCGACTTGACAAAACAAGTCGCCGATCTGAAGGCAACTTCAACAACTTCGGTATCAACGACAACACCAGCAACAACCGACGCAACAGCGGATTGGAAGACATATACAAGCACAAAATATGGGTATTCTTTTAAATATCCAAACAATACTGCAATAAGTAGTGTTTCGACGGAAGATACGACGGTACTTAATTCAGGAGGCACCGATGGGCATTGGCTGATACAATTTTCAGGAGAAGTATCATCAATGACTCTTGAGTCTTATAAGAATGATCAAGTAAGTGGAAAAATTTTTGGGGAAGCAACGCAAATCTTAATCAATGGAATCACGGCATATGAAGGTGTTGATCAGGGAATGGTTAATAATTATGCGATGATTGTTGGCAATGGATCTGGTTTCGTAAAAATTGTTTTTGATACTGGTAATGTTGACGGATTGGCAAAAAATAAAGCTGCGCTGACAACGATCCAAAAACAAATCCTCTCCACCTTCCAATTCACCAAATAAACTACGCTTTCAACTACGCAGATTTTCACGCTGAATTAACGCTGTTGGAAAAAATCAATTCTAGAAATTGGGGTTGATTTTTTTGTCTCTTAAAGTTTTTTTGTGTTGGACACTAACATTCTGGGTGGTTTTCTGCTATAATTGGAGTATGAAAGTTGATAAAAAATATATTTGGGACTATGATATCAAAACACTTGATCTAAAAAATCCGCTGGTTTTGCGCTGGTATTTGGCGCGCAAAGTTAATTTTGGCGATTACAAATCGCTTGACAGCAGTGTTCTTAAGAAAAATTTGTCAAAACTTGACATTGACCCGACATTAAAAATGATGATTTCTAAATATTATGTTAACAAAAGAACAAAAACTAGCACTTCTTGAAGTTTTTCGATCTCCGATTAAAAAGATTGCAACTTGGGGTGGCGGCACAGCTTTGTCGGAGATTTATCTTCATCATCGAAAATCCGAGGATATTGATATAATTCTCTCCGATTTACCGGCGCCGGAGGTTTTAACAACTCTATCGAACACAATCAAAAAAAATCTCGGCGCTAAAAATAAAAAAAGTTTTACTCGAATGAACCGCTTTCAGTATGTTTTTGATTTGGCGGGCAAAAAACAATTAAAATTGGAATTTGTTTATTATCCTTTCCCCAAAATCGGTCGGATAAAAAAAATTAATAATATCATTGCCGAATCCTTAATTGATATTGCGGTTTCAAAAACTCTTTCCGCTTATCAACGCAATGAAATTAAGGATGCCTTTGATTTATTTGTAATTTTGAAAGATAAAAAATTTGGCCTAGAACGTTTAATTTCTGGGGTGGAGAAAAAGTTTGGAGAAAAAATTGATACTGCTATTCTATTAGCGCGATTAACAAAAAATATGGAAAATTTTGATGATTTAAAACCATTGCTGATTATAAAATATCCAAAGAAAAAAATTGAAGATTTTTTTCAATCATTATTTAATAATTATTTATCTCGTCAGAAATTTTAGTCAACCTTGTCTACCACTTTTGGTGGGTGTGAATTTAAAGGGTTGATTTTTTTTGTCTCTTAACATAAGGTGGAAGTATGGACAGGGGAAATCCTGATTTTTTGTCAGCAATTATTTATAAAATTGTAGCAAAAACTTCCACGGATCAATTGTCACAGATAAGCGCTGATAAACATTCAAAAAATCTGTGCCAATCTGTGTTGATTGATCTGTGAGAGTTTTTACTTCCTTTTTTTAACAAATTTAACCCATGAAATCGCCTTTTTCTTTCATTTTTGATCGGCTTTCGCATGATATCGGTGTTGATCTTGGCACCGCTAATTCTTTGATATATGTTCGCGGCAAGGGAATTGTTATCACCGAACCATCAGTTGTCGCCATCAACAAAAAAACCAGAGAAGTTTTGGCAATTGGCGAAGAGGCAAAACGAATGGTTGGCAGAACGCCGGCTCACATTGTGGCCGTTCGTCCTTTGGTTGACGGAGTAATTTCCGATTTTGAAGTTACAGAGCAAATGCTTCGATATTTTTTTGATAAAGTCCATCGCGAGAAGTTCTCCTTTTTCCCGCATCCTCGCGTAGTCGTTGGTATTCCTTATGGAGTCACAGAAGTTGAAAAACGAGCTGTGGAAGAAGGGGCGCTTGCCGCCGGCGCCCGCGAGGTCTATTTAATCGAAGAGCCAATCGCTGCCGCAATCGGCGCCCGTTTACCGGTTCAAGATCCGGCAGGAAATATGATTGTTGATATTGGTGGGGGAACAACGGAAGTTGCAATCATTTCCCTAGGCGGCATTGTCTCGTCTCGCTCCCTGCGAATTGCCGGCGATGAGATGAATACCGACATTATCCAATATGCTCGGGATGAATTTAATCTTCTTTTAGGTGAGCGAACAGCGGAGGAGATAAAAATCAAAGTTGGATCAGCAATTCCTCTAAAAGAAAAATTAGAAACACCGATGCGCGGTCGCGATCTTGTTTCAGGACTCCCAAAAGAGATTATTGTTTCCAGTGAACAAATCTGCATTGCAATAAAAAAGTCGGTCTCGGCGATTGTCGAAGCGATAAAAGTTACAATGGAGGAATCACCTCCTGAACTTTTGGCTGATATTATGGATCGTGGTGTTATTCTTGCTGGCGGTGGAGCGCTTCTTCGCGGACTTGACCGGCTAATTGCAACTGAAACAAGAACAATAGTTCATGTTGCCGATGATCCGCTTACCTGCGTTGCCAGAGGAACCGGAATTGTTCTTGAGGATATTGATTTGCTTTCTAATGT
>CAZVFH010000010.1:5462-11278 GCA_964626415.1 uncultured Candidatus Saccharibacteria bacterium | reverse complement strand
AGGTCTTTTAATTTGGTTCTTTGCGATCGTAATTCTTACAATGTTGTTTTTAGTTCCTTCTGACGTAAGCAAAGCGACTAAAGGGGCGGTCCTTGATTTTTCAAAACAAGGTTCAAAAACACTATCAATTTGGGGTAGGAAAACTAAAAGTTTCTTTTCGATTTTCTTTGAAATTGGGCGAATGAGAAGAGAAAATCAAAATTTGGCAAATAAAATCATCGAACTTAGCGTTCAAGAGTCAAAATTGAAAGAGGTGGAAATTGAAAATAATCGCTTAAAAGAGCTTCTTTCCTACAAAACCACACATTCCGAAGAGAACTTTTTGATTGCCGATGTTATCGGTCTTGACCCCACCGGCTTTTATGACACAATTTTGGTCAACAAAGGGTCAGATAATGGAGTATCTGCCGGACAGGCCGTGACTTCGCTCGGGGTTTTGGTTGGCAAGGTAGATGAAGTTTGGCCAACAACTTCAAAAATTACTTTAATAATAAGCAAGGATTCAATTATTCAAGTTATGCTACAAAATTCCAGAACAAGCGGGATTTTGCGCGGCGGGATTTCAGGAATAGTTTTAGACGATATTCCGCTTGATACCCAAATAGCTGAAAACGAAAATATAATCACTTCGGGTCTTGGGGGATCATTGCCAAAAAATATTTATGTTGGCAGAGCGGAAAAAGAGATTTCGGTAAAATCAGACATTTTTAAAACAATAAAAATAAAATCACCGGTGAATTTTCCAAAACTTGAGATTGTTTCAATCATTTTAGGTTAATGTAAATGATAATATTTTTTTTATTTTTGTCATATTTTCTGGCCCTTTTACAGGCAACCTTTTTTGCTAACTTTAATTTTTTTTCTCTCTCGATTGATATTATACTTATTACTTCTCTGGTAATATTATTTATTGGTTACCGCAGGCAATCACTTTTTTTTCTAATAGCATCAATTATTTTTCTTTCGTTATTTTCATCTGCTCCATTTGTAACTTTATTTTTTAGTTACTTCTTTGTCTTTTTCCCTTATATAATTTTAGAACAACAAAAAATAATTTCTTCGCCAACAGTCGCAACTTCAATAATTTATTTTTTTCTTTCGGTAATTGTTGTCAATTTATTTCATATCATTTTTTCCGCCGACCTCGCGCCCGATTTTTTCTATTTACTTATAATTTCCGCCTTGCTCAATTCAATTGTTGGTTTTCTGGTTTATTATCTTGTGAACAAAGTGTTAGTTTTTTACAATCCTTATGTAAGAGATAAAAAGATAAAGATAATTACTTCAAAAAATAAAATTGATTTTTAAATTTAAAACCCAAATGGATATTTTTGGAAATTTTTCAAATCTGGCCGGCGACAAAAAAAAGCGTCAAATTCAAAATAACAGTTTGGCCGAGTTTGAATTAATTGAACCATCACTGGAGGGACAAACAAAAATTTCTGAAGTAGTGGGAAAAGGTGTTATGCCATTTTTGAAGTTTATTTTGGTGATTTGTTTCGTGTTTTTGTCCTATCGCTTATTTGTTTTGCAGATTGTTGATGCATCGAAGAATCGTGATTTAGCCCAAGGCAATAGCATAAGGCCAAGAGCAATATTGTCCAGTCGTGGGGTAATTTTTGATTCAAAGGGTAGGTGGCTGGCACGAAACAAGCCGAGTTTCGCACTTGGTGTTTATCCTTCTGATCTTCCAATCGAAAAAAAAGAAAGATTATCGGTGCTTTCTCGTCTTTCGGAAATTTCTGCTGTCTCGGTATCAGAAATTGAAAAGAAAATTTTTGAAGCCGGTTCAGCCTCAATCCAGGCGGTAATAATTAAGGCCGATCTGCCTAGAGAAGAAGCATTAATATTGGAAGAAAAAACTTTTGGACTTTCCGGAGTTCTTATTGTTGAACAGGCGACTCGGGAATATCAAAGCCAGTCGGGGCTGGCTCATATTCTCGGCTACACCTTGCCAATTTCAGCGGAAGAAAAAAAGAATAATCCAAATTATATTTCCAGCGAGCAATATGGAAAATTAGGCATAGAGAAGGTTTATGAAAACAATTTGCGTGGATTGCCTGGAATTGAAGAGGTTGAGGTTGACTCAAAGGGCAAAGTTGTCAGAACATTGCTTGGTAATGGAATTCGCGAGCCAGTGTCAGGCGATAATATTATTTTAAATATTAATCTTGATTTACAAAACCAAATGGCAAATGATCTATCTGTCGGTATCTCTGCCGCTGGCGCTGATGTCCACTCTGGCGTGGCGATCGCAATCAATCCAAATACTGGCGCAGTGCTTGGACTTGTTTCCTTGCCGTCGTATGATAATAATATTTTTTCCGGCGAGGTTGATCAAAATCAGTATCAGGCACTTTTAAATGATCCAAATTTACCACTGCTTAATCGTGCAACCATGGGGGCTTATCCTTCTGGTTCGGTTATAAAAATTGTTATGGCGGCTGCGGGATTGGAAGATGGGATAATTACAAAAAATACTTCAATCGAAACGCCTCCGGAAATCACTGTCGGTGAATACAAATTCCCCGACTGGAAATGGCATACTGGGATGACGAATGTGACAAGGGCTCTTGCTGAATCCAATGATATTTTCTTTTATGCCCTTTCTGGCGGCTTTGATAAAATTTCCGGGCTTGGAGTTGAAAAAATTGCTAAATATCTTTCACTTTTTGGTTTTGGCAAAAAAACCGGTATTGATCTTGCTTCCGAATCAACCGGACTTGTGCCAACTCCGGAGTGGAAGGAAAGAGTGAAAAAAGAAAATTGGTATATTGGAAATACTTATCACTTGGGAATTGGACAGGGTGATTTTTTGACAACGCCGATTCAGATGGCAAAAGCCCTTCTACCTTTTGCCAATGGTGGGAAATTATTAACTCCGCAAATTGTCAAAGAAATTACAAATTCAAATGAAGAAGTTGTCAAAAAATTTTCTCCAGTTGTTGAAAAGGAGGGTTTTATTTCAGCTGAAAATATTAAAACCGTTCAGGAAGGAATGCGCCAAACAGTTCTTTATGGTTCGGCGCGAACGATGGCCGACTTACCGGTTTCTTCGGCGGCAAAAACCGGAACCGCCCAATTCTTAAATAACCAAAAAATGCACGCCTGGTTTGTCACTTACGCGCCTTACGAAAATCCGGAAATTGCCGTCGTTGTTTTGGTTGACGGAGGCGGTCAGGGAAACGAAGTTGCCCTGCCGGTGGCAAAGAGTATTCTTTCGTGGTATTTTGCCAACAAATAGAGGCGATTGTGTCTTGACTCGATCTCCATCAGCGTTCATTCAGTGTAAAAGATCAGTGTAGTTGATGTTGACAAATTTTTTTGAATAAGTTACAATAAAGTGGTAAATTAAAATAATAAGAATTATTTCCCAGCAGGGATTTTTTTAATAAAAATATTATGGCAGAAGAAATTATCTTGACGGCTGAAGGGCGAGAAAAGCTTGAGTCCGAACTTGCAAAATTAAAAAATGTTGATTTAAAAGATGTTGCCGAGCAGATTAAAAGTGCCCGGGAGCTTGGCGATCTCTCGGAAAATGCCGATTATCACCAAGCACGCGAGCGGCAAGGTTTTGTTGCTGGCAGAATTGCTGAAATCGAATATACGCTTTCCCACTCTCGGCTTGCAGAAAAAAATGGTGATAGCGGCATAGTTGCGATTGGTTCACAAGTAGTTTTGAAATCTAGCGAAGGCGATGAAAATTACGAAATCGTCGGTGCAACCGAAGCCGATCCGCTAGCTGGAAAAATTTCTGTTTCTTCACCGATTGCCAAAGCAATTTTTGGCCACAAAGTTGGCGACAAAGTCCCAGTTGAAACCCCTTCCGGTGAGGTTGAGTTTGAGATAAAAAAGATAGGTTAATCTGACAAGTTAAAAGTTTATCAAGTCTTTAAAGTTTGTAAAGTAAAAGAAGAATCGCCAGAGATGGTGGTTTTTTGATTGATAAAACATTGTTTCATTCAGATTTGAGTCGATCGACTCAAATCTGAATGAAAATGAAGTAAGAGTCAACTGACTACAAAAAAAGACCGACATGGTGCCGATCAAGGAATTACAAATTTATCCCTTGCTCCGTCATTTCGACTTCATAAGACAAAGTCGAATGAGGAGAAATCTACAAGTTATGAATCGAATTAAGGCGAATATAGATATGACAAAATATAGATTTCTCGTCCCGATGGAATCAGGATGTCGAAATGACAGAAATATAAAAGGTTTTTTGAAATAGAAAACGGGAGAAAGCGATTGCTGTCTCCCGTGATGAGTGCGTGCCCCGACGGTGTGTTGTCGGGGTGGGAGCGCTGTTCGGTTGTCGGCTGACAAACGGCGGCTCCACGTCTAGCCGAAACCGAACTGCCCCACGGGCGGTGTTACGCCACGCATAAGCACCACTCCCTTGGGTTTCTTAACGGCACCTTTACACTATCATATCATCCCAAATTTTGTCAAGTATTTGTTTTTGTTCGGGGTTTGTTCTATAATTGAATAAATGGAAATAACTACGCTGACTTGATTACGCAGAAGCAACGCAGAAAATTCGGATCAGTCAGCGTTAATTCAGCGTGAAAAATCAGCGTGGTAATTACTTTCTAATTTTTGATTATGCCAATAAATCAACCTCCCAAAAACTACCAACTCCTATTTCTGGATATGAACTCCTTTTTTGCGTCGGTTGAGCAGCAAGTTCAGCCAACTTTGCGCGGAATTCCGATTGGTGTTGCGCCATATATTGGTGATACCGGCTGTATTATTGCCGTCTCGCGCGAGGCAAAAGACATCGGCATAAAAACCGGTTGTCTTGTTGGTGATGCCAGAAAAATCTATCGAAAAATTAAAATTATTGAAGCCCGGCCGGCACTTTATCTGATTTATCACAAAGAGATAAAAAAGATGATCGAAAATTTTACTCCACATTATCAGCCACTTTCAATTGATGAATTTATTATCAACCTAACTTCGTATGAGCAAAATTTTTCAGCGGCAAAAAAGTTGGGGCAGGGGATAAAAGATAAAATTCAGACCGATGTCGGCGATTTTTTAACTTGTTCGGTTGGAGTTGGACCAAACCGATTTTTAGCCAAAATGGCGGGGGAGAGCAAAAAGCCCGATGGTCTTACAATATTGAAATTATCAGAACTTGAAAGTTTTTACTCCAAAATAAAACTTTTGGATGTTACCGGAATAAATCATCGTCTCGAATTTCGGCTAAAAAGTTTCGGCATAAACTCATCTCTTGAATTTTTTCAGGCCGATATTCCTCGCTTGCGCTTGATTTTAAACCACTCCGGTCGGCTTTGGTACTATCGCCTACGTGGCTACGAAGTTGATGATCATTTTTCTGTGACAAAAACCATTGGCCACAGCCATGTCCTCGCACCAGAATATCGCTCGTCTGCTGGCGCAAAATCAGTTATCAAAAAATTAATTTATAAATCGGCTTCTCGGCTTCGCGGGGACGGCTTTTTGGCCGCTGGCGTTTTTGTCGCTGTTTCATTTTATAACGGTCCAAGTTTCAAAAAAGGCAAGCGAGTATCCCCTTTTTCCGACACCAAAAGTTTTTCCGACCATATTTTCGAAATTTTAAAAGATTGCCACTGGCATAGCCAGCCAAGCTATGTTTCGGTTTCGGCATTTAATTTAACTTCATCACGGGAAATTCAATTATCGATTTTTAATGATATTGAAAAGTCGCGCAAAATCTCGGAGGCAATGGACAAAATTGATGATCAATTTGGCGTCGGATTTATTCACCCGGCGTCGGTTTTTTCCGCTCGTTCATCCGCTCCCGATCGAATCCCTTTCGGTAAGCCGAG
>CAZVFH010000010.1:0-5362 GCA_964626415.1 uncultured Candidatus Saccharibacteria bacterium | reverse complement strand
CTCAAAAAAGGTATCACGACCAGAAAAGTTTGTCAATGTTTTAGTTTTTTGTTTTTTTTGCTAGGATAAGAGAAAGGGGAAAATAACTACGCTGAACTGATTACGCAGAAATAACGCAGAAATTCACTCCGATCAGCGTTAATTCAGCGTAGTTAAATCAGCGTGGTAATGTTCATTATTATTTAAGAAAAAATGACCGGCAAAACCGAAGAAGAATTAATCAAGGTGCGAAAAGAAAAACGCCAAAAATTGGCGGATTTTGGTGTTGATAACTATCCGGCAAAATCAGGACGCGAGTGGCAAATTACTCGGGTTCTTGAAAATGAAAAAGAATTAATTGCTGGCGCCGAAACACTAAAAATTGCCGGTCGAATTATGGCGCTTCGCGGACACGGCGCAATTATCTTTGCCGATTTGCGCGATGAGAGCGGTAAAATTCAGCTTTTCTTTAAATCCGACAATGTAGGCAATGATTTTTTAAAGCTTGAACTTTTAGACATTGGCGATTTTCTTGAAGTTTCCGGCAAACTATTTATTACCAAAGCCGGGGAAATCACACTGGAAGTGACAAAATTCAAAATGCTTTCAAAATCGCTTCGCCCACTGCCGGAAAAGTGGCACGGACTTTCTGATGTTGAGACCCGCTATCGAGAGCGTTATGTTGATTTGATCGTCAATCCCGAAGTTAAAGAATTTTTTTACAAAAGATCGAAAATCATTGCTTCTTTGCGCAACTTTTTAGTTAAAAATGATTTTTTGGAAGTTGACACTCCGATTTTCCAGCCGATCGCCGGTGGGGCAATTGCCAAGCCATTTTCAACACATTACAATGCTTATGATCGCGATGTATTTTTGCGGATTGCGCCAGAACTTTATTTGAAGCGTTTGATCGTTGGCGGATTTGAAAAAGTTTTCGAAGTTGCCAGATGTTTTCGCAATGAAGGTGTTGATGCTAGCCACAATCCGGAATTTACCAATCTGGAATTTTATTGGGCTTATACTGATTATGAGAAGTTGATGGAATTTACAGAGGAAATGTTGCGAGATGTTGCAATAAAGGTCTTTGGTAAGTTGGAAGTTGAAATTGTTGGCGAGCAAATTGATTTTTCAGAACCATTTCAAAGAGTTACTTTTGCCGAGATAACTGGTAACAAAAATTCTGACGATGCTTTTAAAACAGCGGTAAAAAAAATAATTAAACCAACATTTGTTGTTGATCATCCGATTGAAATATCACCGTTGGCAAAAAAGAAAAACGAAAAGTCGGTCGAGCGATTTCAATTGATTCTTGGCGGATTGGAAATCATCAACGCTTTTTCCGAGCTTAATGATCCAACCGATCAGCAGGAAAGATTCGAATCCCAAGAAAAGTTGCGAGAAAAAGGCGACGAAGAAACCCACGCCTACGACGCTGATTTTATCAAAGCACTTGAATATGGAATGCCGCCAACTGCCGGTTGGGGACTGGGCGTTGATCGTTTTGTGATGTTGCTTTGCGGCGCAAAAACTTTGAGAGAAATACTGCTTTTTCCATATATGAAAAGTTAACTAATAACGAATAGTTAATAACTAATAACTACAACGGAAAATTGGCCAACTATCAGTTATGGTTATTCACTATTAGTTATAAACTATTAGTTTTAAGGAGTAATATGTTAGATATAGAATTAATTCGGAATGAGCCGGAAAAAATCAAAAAAGAAATTGCCAGGAAAGGCGTAGGTCCCGAGCTGATCGACGAAGTTATTTTAATTGATCGAAATCGCAGGCGAGTTTTGTCGGAGTTAGAACGGGCGCAATCGGAATTAAATCGTCATTCAAAAGATATCGCCAAATTGCATGGTCAGCAGAAAATTGACGCCATAAATGAGGCAAGCACTTGGTCGACAAAAGTCAAAGATTTAAAACCCGAAGCCGATCAAACGCAAAAAGAATTTTTAGAAATTATGCTTAAAGTTCCAAATCCGCCACTCCCCGATGTGATTGATGGTGAATCAGACAAAGACAACAAACCAAATCGAAAAGTTGGCGAACCGACAAGATTTTCCTTCAAGTCGCTCGATCATGTTGCTCTCGGTGAAAAATTGGATTTAATTGATATTGAACGCGCCGGCAAAATTTCCGGTTCAAGATTTTATTTTCTCAAAAATGAGCTTGTACAGCTTGAATTTGCACTTGTTCAATATGCTTTGGAAATTTTAGTTGATGCCGGTTTTTCCCCGATGATTCCACCAATTTTATTAAATCGCGAAACGATGGTTGGCGCCGGTTACTTACCAGCGGGTGAAGATGAAATATACCGAACTCAAGACGATCTATTTTTGGCTGGAACTTCAGAACAGCCGCTTGCTGGTTATCATGCAGGTGAAATTATTGACGAGAAAAAATTACCATTTCGTTATGCCGGGTTTTCTTCATGCTTTCGCCGCGAAGCCGGAAGCCACGGCAAAGATGTTCGGGGAATTTTGCGTGGACATCAATTTGACAAAGTTGAAATGTTTTCTTATACTACCCCCAAAGATTCAGAGAAGGAACATGAGTTTTTGGTTTCACTTGAAGAAAAAATTGTCTCTGGTCTTGGACTTCCATATCAAATTATCGATATTTGTACTGGCGAACTTGGAGCGCCAGCGGCCAAAAAGTATGATCTTGAGACATGGATGCCGGGTGAAAATAATTATCGCGAAACCCACTCTTGTTCCAATTGCACTGATTTTCAAGCCCGTCGCCTAAATATTCGATTTCGCAACAAAGCGGGCAAAGTCGAAATTCTCCACACTTTAAATGGCACCGCGATCGCCATCGGGCGAACGCTTATTGCAATTATGGAAAATTATCAGCAAAAAAATGGTAGTATAAAAGTACCAGAAGTTTTACTGAAATGGCTGCCGTTTAAAGAGATAAAAAGGAAATAACTACGCTGACTAGATACGCAGAAGTAACGCAGAAAGTTCGGATAGTCAGCGTTAGTTCAGCGTGATAAAATCAGTGTGGTAATTACAATATTAATTAAAACAGGAGGCAAGTGCAAATTAATGTTACGACTCGCGATGTGATTATTACTGCTCGGCAAAAGTCCGAGATCGAAAAAAGAGTTTCTCGTCTTAATAAATATCTAAAAAATGAAGATCCGGTTGTTGTTTCGGTCGCTTTGATTGACGATTCCGGACCAAACAAAACCGGCGTAACGCAAACGGTAAAAATTGATGTCAGTTGCCCGAACCTTTCAGTTCATGTTGAAGAAAAAAAGAATAACTTGATGAAGGCATTTGTTCGGGCGTTTTCTTCGGTTGATCGGCAAATTCGCGACCGCCACCAAAAAGAGATCAAAAAAAGTCGTCGCGGAGGCCGATTTGATAAGGTCTTCGGTATTCTCGGTAAATTTCGGCGGCGGAAGTGATCGTCATTGCGAGAAGGAACGACGAAGCAATCTTTTTCGGACAAGATTGCCGCGAGCCGAAGGATATCAGCTCTCGCAATGACAGAAAAAATCAAGCAAAAAATCCCCAACGGGGATTTTTTGCTTAACGGAAATTTATTTGACAATTTTTTTTATTTGCGTTACGATGATTTTACTTCATCCCCAAGGAGGGCATAGAAATGGAAGACGCAGGGAAAATTTTTACAGTTTGGCCGTGTTGTGATGGAGGTATGACTTGTCAGGAATATAAGAGGTACACTGATATGGCTCGGAGAGCTTCATCTGCCCCGCCTCCAATGGACAAAACTGTGACAACTACTCATAACAGATGTGGAAAAAAATTAACTTGCAGTTTTGTTGCCGGAAAACTTCAACTCGAGGTCATAACTTGAATTTTTTGCCCTTACCTTAAATTTCCCACTCCGCCTCCGTCAGCTGACGGACGGCGGATTTTTAGATTAAACAATGGAGAGCAAGCTTTAGCTTGTTCGGAAGCACGCTAAAACGTGGTCTCCCGTGGCTCAGAGTCCAAGCTTCAGCTTGCTATAAACAACCTAAAGGTTGTTCTCCAGATTCATGAAGTTCAAACTTCAGTTTGTTTTTTCCAAACAAAAAAAGCGACCAAAGCGGTCGCAGGAGTATTATTCTAATTCTAATTTTAAATCTTCTGTCAAAAGTCCGCCCTGATATATATGAAATCCTGCCATTGTCTGGAATGAGTCCATCACTGTTTCGACACCGCGGAAACTGATCATTGGATGGTCAAACTCACGAGCATAATACCCTGGGCAAGTTTCAACCTCATTGCGGTAGGAGAATTTGTTTTGACACTCTACTGTTTCTCCTCGTCCGCCAATAAACTTGCCAGCTTTGTAAGTAGCACGAAGCACTGGAATTACTGACTCTCTAATTGCTGCGTTGGTATACCAACCCTGATAAGTCATAAGCCAAATATCACGAATTCCTAATCTGATGTTTGTTCTTCCATAGCTATAACTTACTCCAACGATTCGATCATCTCCTGAATACCAACGATCAAGGAAGCAAAGGTCACCATCCCGAAATGTAGTTGTGTATTCGCCACAATCAGTCTCTGAAATTCTTGGATTTTCGCTTGCCCAACCAACCTCCAAATTCGCCTTGAAAAAGAAACCCATCAACTCTTGTAAAGTTGGTAGTTGGATTTTTGCCATCTCTTACCACCTTGCCCTTCGTTCGGGATTATTCGCATCATAACAAACAATTTTCTTTTTGTCAATGAAAAAAACTATAAAAAAAAATTGGGTAAAAAGCGTAGTTGTATTGCAATCAGATTTTGACCGATCGGTCAAAATCTGATTGCAATAGGCACGAAAATGGCAAAAATAAAACCAAATCCGACCTACGAGGTTGCCAAGTAGGTCGCCAAGAAACTGGCAGGTCAACAAAAAAAGCGACCAAAGCGGTCGCGGGGCTAAGATACTCGGATTGTCGGTCTGAAATTCGGAGACGATTTGAAGCAGGTAGCAATGAATTCATGCGTTACATAATAAACTCCGTCTATCTCGACAATTTCCCCATCAAGTCGATCAAGACCATTGAACCTAAAGTTGTCATACTCCTTGGAAAATGCCCCAATCTCGTCGCAAGTGAACGGCTTCCACCCGTCGTTTATTTGACAAAGTTGAACAATCCATCTCGCAGAAATTTCTCTTTCCGTATTGCCAAATGCATCGTAAAAGTGTTTTGTTGCATTAATATATATCGGCAAAATCGGATACAAATCTTTATCCGTCACTATCTTCTGTGCCATATCGGCACCTCCTTTTCGCTTTTATTATATACCTTTTTTAAGATCTGTCAATAGCGATTGAGAAGTTGGGGGCTTTCTGATAAGATAAAGGCATTAAAAGGAGATAACTACGCTGACTGGGTTACGCTGAAATAACGCAGAAAATTCGG
>CAZVFH010000009.1:2524-21675 GCA_964626415.1 uncultured Candidatus Saccharibacteria bacterium | reverse complement strand
ACCTCCGACCCCGTCATTATCAGTGACGTGCTCTAACCAACTGAGCTACATGCCCAGTTCACGATGTTCGGCGGGCAGGTCTAACCAACTGAGCTACATGCCCAGTTCACGATGTTCGGCGGGCAGGTCTAACCAACTGAGCTATACGCCCAAAGTATTATTACACCAAAATCATAACAAAACTCACTCGATTTTTCAAGCGGAGTGTGCTAAAATCAAATTTAGTTGGGCCATTAGCTCAGTTGGTAGAGCGCATCATTCGCATTGATGAGGCCGCCGGTCCGAATCCGGCATGGTCCACCAGAAATTCCGACTATTTTTAATTTTTAATCTCAACTTTTTATACGATTTGCGTCGATCGTTGAATATCTTACAAGAAATTACGGTCTGTAAACAAATTTTATCCAATACTTTTTCGGGTTTTTTATTTTAAAAAATATCTCCGCTTTGGAAATATTGGAAAAAATTATTAGCGACTAAACCATCCTCGTTCTAACATTGCATCTAGGAACAAATTTGCAGATATTTTCAACCAAATCCAAATGAAGACAGTCCAGAAAATAATCGTCGTCACCAATTTGATACCTGCCACAACATTTGGCAAGTTGGGATTGGCGACATTCCCAAGATAACTCACTGCATGCGGATGAAAATAATCCCAAGTAATTTTCAAAATCACAATCAAGATAAATTCGCAGAAAATAAATAGAACCCGTTCCGAGCCAATCGTTCTTTTGGTCATCTCAATCACCACTTTGAGAATATACTACTTCTTAGTGTATTTTTTGTCAATTCGCCAAAGGCGGATAAACAAAAAAACCGCCAATTTTTTGGGCGGAGTTTTTGCTTTCAGCTTAAAACTTACAGCTTACTAGCTTATAACTTTCTCAAACAATTAAATAGTGGTAAATTCGCCGTACGTAGCAAGATTAAAAATCTTTTTACGATTTATCATTTAATTCGCCTGAGGCGGACTAAACGACCGACCGATGCGCCGAGTATTAATCGGCGTAACTCCTTAGAAAGGAGGTGATCCATCCCCACCTTCCGATAGGGATACCTTGTTCATGTAAGTCCCACTGTTACCAATGGGCATGGACTATATCTTCATCCCGAAAAATATCGGGAGTCGGCGTGTAGTCTCTACGGGGTCAAGTTCTTTGACGCTGGATGATAGAAAATAGAAAAATAGATTTTGATGCTAGAAAATTGAAGTTAGTAGCTTTTCCAGTTTTTTCTGAGATTCACTATTTTGCCACCAAGGTTTTGGTAGCGTTTTAATAAATTATCAGAAAACTCTCTCTGCCAATATCCCAGATCTCTGGCAGTTTCGATATGAACTTCCATCTCATTTGCGGATCCGACCGCAATCTCTAAATGACGTTTAAATTCTTTTTCGAATCTTCTTTTTGCCCAACCTTCCGCAATATTTGTTGGACATGATTTAGAAGCTCTCCTTGATTGAGATGATAAATCCATTCTTTCGTAAACTGGAAATTTTTTCACTTCCTGATGTACTATTAACATTAAATCGTATGACTCTTTATAAACCTCAAGATCGCGAAAAGATTTTATCATACACTGATTGTATCATTCCAACTTCTAACTATCAAATTTCAAATTCTATATTCCATATTCTATCATCCAGCGTCTAAACCGACTTCCCTCGGTATTGTCCTTATTCTCATAAGGGTTTCCACCGATATAGCCAAATTTTTCTGCAAAATTACTTCTGCAGGTCGCAACAATTTTACGACTTAGTCCTGATTACCGATCCCACCGTGTCCCGCTGTTGCGGGATTCAGATGTTACCGACTTTCCTGACTTGACGGGCGGTGTGTACAAGAGCCGAGAACGTATTCACCGTGGTATGGCTGACCCACGATTACTAGCGATTCCAACTTCATGAGGGCGAGTTGCAGCCCTCAATCCGAACTGGGGGAAGATTTCTGGGATTGGCTCCACCTTACGGCTTAGCAACCCTTTGTAACTTCCCATTGTAACACGAGTGTCGCCCAGGGCGTAAGAGCCACGCTGACCTGACGTCATCCCCACCTTCCTCCGACTTAACGCCGGCAGTCCTGTTTGAAAAATACAACAAACAGCAGGGGTTGCGCTCGTTAACCGACTTAACGGGACACTTCAAAGCACGAGCTGACGACGGCCGTGCAGCACCTGTCTTCGCGTTCCTTGCGGCACTCCCGACTTTCATCGGGATTCGCGAGATGTCAAGCCCTGGTAAGGTTCTTCGCTTAGCATCGAATTAAACCTCATGTTCCACCGCTTGTGCGGCTCCCCGTCAATTCCTTTGAGTTTTAGCCTTGCGGCCGTACTACCCAGGCGGCACACTTAACGCGTTAGCTTCGACACTCGAAGGGTCGATACTCCAAATGTCTAGTGTGCATCGTTTACGGCGTGGACTACCGGGGTATCTACAATTTTGTTACTAAATAACAAAATTGAATTTCTAATGTCTAATTACTAATTTCTAAAAAAATTCTAATAACTAAATGACAAAAGATAATTCAAAATTGCTACTAATCTAGGAAAAATCTGGTATTAGCACTTCATGCACTAATGCCCTGTTTGTAAGTGACTGATTCTATATCGATCAACTCAAGAAACTGACAACTACTCTCATTACAATGTTTCTTGGCTACTTCGGTACATACTACATCTAATATATTGTCACTTGCATTTTCGATGGCTACAACACTTATATTCAAACTTGATTCACCTTTGTCTGTTCTGAATTTGACTTCTAATGTCGCTGTTGCCATTGTATACTCCTTGTTCCTAGATTGGTCGCCACATTTCTGGGCGACTCTCCGATTTGCATCGGAGTTCGGACTATACCATCACCCCGCCAAAGGCGGGGGTACTGCGTCTAGTCTCTACGGGGTCAATCCGCCAAAGGCGGATGACTTCCCTCGGTATTGTCCAGCACCACTTTTTCTGAAAATAATTTCAGGAAAAGTGGTGCTGGATGTTCACCGATACAGCAGTATATTTTTTCCATAACATTACTATTATGGGGGACTACATACTAAATTTACAACCTGCAAAATTCTGGCGGTAGTTCCATAATTTTGCATTTTGATTTTTGAATTTTAAATTCAAAATTTGCGTTGCAAATTTTGTAATCCCGTTCGCTACCCACGCTTTCGTTCCTCAGTGTCTGGTGTTGCCTAGCAAACTGCCTTCGCCATTGGTGTTCTTCACGATATCTACGCATTCCACTGCTACACCGTGAATTCCATTTGCCCCTGCAAACCACAAGTTGTGCAGTATTAAGTACATCTCCTCGGTTGAGCCGAGGGCTTTAATACCTAACTTACATAACCACCTACGAACTCTTTACGCCCAATAAATCCGGATAATGTTTGGACCCTACGTATTACCGCGGCTGCTGGCACGTAGTTAGCCGGTCCTTATTCATCTGGTACTTTCAAGATTACTCCCAGATAAAAGAAGTTTACGATCCGAAAACCTTCATCCTTCACGCAGTGTCGCTGCATCAGAGTTTCCTCCATTGTGCAAAATCCCCGGTTGCTGCCTCCCGTAGGAGTATGGGCCGTGTCTCAGTCCCATCGAGGCTGGTCACTCTCTCGAGCCAGCTACCCGTCATCGCCTTGGTGAGCCATTACCTCACCAACAAGCTGATAGGAACAAGGCCTCTCCCCAAGCGTCCCGATAAATCGGGGCTTTGATCTTTCGATATTATGCAGGATTACCCCCGCTTTCGCGGGGCTATCCTTCACTCAGGGGTAAGTTCCTTGTTATTACTCTCTCGTCTGCCGCTCGTGCCTCGCTGACGCTCGTAACGAGCAAGCTAAAAGTTTGTAAAGTTCTTAAAGTTAAAAGTATGAGGAATTTATGAATTATTTTAATAGCTAAATCCCAATTACTTTATAAACTTTATGAACTTTTGACTTTATAAACTTGTCGTTGCCGAACATTAGTGAGGCACGACGCTCGACTTGCATACCTTAGGCGCACTGCCAACATTAATCCTGAGCCAGGATCAAACTCTCAAATAAAATATGTGTTGCTACCAATTTAGAACCGGTAGCAAATTCTCAAAAAATTTATCCCGACATCCGCCAAAAGCGAGATCGTCGGGAAATTGACGACGAAAATTACCACTATTTAATTGTTAAAGAACAAAACTTAAAGACAAAACAAGATTGTCTCAATATCTGAAACAACTGGCTTGTGTCTATTAAGTTATTTCAACTTTATATTTCTATAATAGCGGGTTTAAAAAAAATGTCAAGTATCTGTGTTTTTTATGTCTAGAAGTGATAAATCGGTTTATCTAAAAAATTCAAAAAAAATTGCCTAGGCAAGCAATAAACATAGTTGATAAAATAAAATTAGAAGATCACAAGGAGGAGCATCATGAATACTGGTGTCTATCTTGGCGAACCGCCGGAAGACGCGCCAAAAATTCCCCAACTATCAATGTTTCAAGGTTTAAGACCCAGCCCTTGTGATGATGACATTTGCGACGAAGTTACTGATCCTTATCCAATAACTCACGAACATCAACTTTCAGCTGAATCTCTATTCGCTTAACCCCCGCGCCAAATGAATTGGCGCCTTTTTTATTCTTCGCTTTTTTGCTAAAAATCAATGAATAGCGAAATGCTAAATATTTAATAATTTTTTAGTCAACACCGGAATTTCTTTTTCAAAATATCGCTTAACAGTTACCCAATCCAAATCAATCAGCAAATCCGGTTCGGGATCGTCTTCGGCATCGGCAAAATAAATTAAACTTTTAATGATGTGGTAATAGTCATGTGCCACATTTGGATATTGTTTTTTAAGACGAACAAAAATTTCTTCCAGAGGAAGTATATTTTTGCTGCAGTAATACAGATCAAAAAAATCACGCTTTCGCCCGCGTTGGCTAATAGCAACCACTTTCATCACAGCAATATCTTCTTTGTGGAGAATACTGATTGTTCCATGACGCAAAAAAGGCAATACTGGTTTAAAAAATGGATACGAGATAAAGCTGACTTTGGCTTTTGATAGTTCGCCATATATCGTGCCAGCCGAGTCGACATCGGTAAACCACATACCATCGACTTTTAAATTGCTAATAATTTCGGAGTTATTGATTTTTCTGGTTTCTGAAAAGAAATCCAAATCAACTGACTGGCGATAGCCAACCTGCAAAGCCAAAGCAGTGCCGCCGGCCAGATACCAACCAGTATTATCAATCCATTTCTTTTGAGCAAGATAATCAAAAGCGACAGCAGTTTTTTTCGGCAATGCTTCAAAATGCCAAGTTATTTTTTTAGAAGATGAATCCATAGATTTTTTGTTATTGGGGTCAATCCCCTAGGATTATTTACAACAGTGCGAATATCCTCTTTGCTATATTCTTTAACCACTGCTCGAACCTCGTCGTCTCTCCCAAACTCCAAAACCCGCTCGATAATGTAGCGCTTGTTTTTTTCTTTGTCAATATTTTCCGGCTTCGTATCCCAAAAAAGCGATTGGCGATATTTCATTATTTTTCCCTTTTATTTTCTTTTTATACTCATATTTTATCATAATTTAGTCATTTTTTCTACCAGATTTGGGCTGATTTGATGAAAATATTATTTTGACAAGGGCTTAAATCTTCCACTCCCCATTCACGCACTATTAGCCTTCGGCTAAAGTGCGGGATGTCGGCTGACAAGAAAATGACTATTAGATTACAGCCTCCATTTTCCACCTTGCTGTACGACTTTGCCATCGAGAATTATTTTTGCATGGCGCATGTCTTTGACGATGTCCCAGTGGATTGCCGAATCGTTGCCGCCGCCGTTTTCTTTGTATGCCATACCGAGCGCCAAATGGATTGTGCCAGCGATTTTCTCGTCGAAGAGCAGATTTTTAGTAAACTTTTTTATTTTTGGGTTTAGGCCAATTCCAAACTCACCGATATATGATGAATTTTTATCGGTTGCAAGCATTTCTTTTAAGAAATTTTTATTTTTCGATGCATCAAATTTCACCACTTTCCCCTTCTTGAATTCAAGATAAACATCAGTAACCTCTTTTCCTGATTCGATCACCGGATATTCAAATTTGATAAAACCTTCAACACTCTCGCGAACCGGCGTCATAAAAATCTCACCGCCGGGCATATTTTCCTCGCCATTATCGGCCACCGCTTTTTTGCCGTGGATATCAAATTTTAGGTCAACATTTTTCCCAAGAAGATGAACCTTTTTGCCTCGTCGAAATATTTGCAAAATTTTATCAATCTCTTCGCCAAGTTTTTTCCAATCCAAAATTGTCGCGCCAAAAACAAAATCCTCAAATTCTGAAAGTGACATTTCGGCTTCTTGCGCCAGAGCGATGCAAGGATAAGCGACAGTGACACGGCGGATTTTTGATTTTTCATTAACAATGTAATCGGAAATCGGCCGAGTTATTATTCCCCGCCGCGCCAATTTTTTCGGGTCGGCTGATGAAAGTTCGCGAGTATTCGATTCGGTGTCAATTCCAATATATTTTTGAGCATTTTTGACAGTGTAGTCAAAAATTTCGGGATATTTTTCGATATGATGATTTTTGGCATATTTGTAAAAGATGTGTGAAAGTTCCGGCAAAGTTAAGCGCAAAATTGGATGGGCGCTGACTTTTAATATCTCTCCATAAAGCGCAACAACAAAATCACTGGCTTCAATCGAGCCAGAGATGACAACATTTTCGTCGTGCTTCACAGACAAAGAATAGTTGACGACAATTTTCGCTAGTTTTTTAGTTCGATTATCAATCGGCATAATTTTCCCCTGTCATCCTGAATTTATTTCAGGATCACAGTAATCTAATCAGGAATGCTTCTGAGATGCTGAAACAAGTTCAGCATGACAATTCTACAAGACCAATTTATTTTCCCGCACATCCGCGAGAATACTCGGACCAAGCAGTTGGATTTGTGCCGTCGCGAAGCGATAATTCATCACCACCATCACGCTTTGGATCAAAAAGATTTCGAAATTGTGGCAGTTTTGGCGACTCGGGGTTCATCACTAAGATTTTATAACATTCTAGTGGATTGTCAACAAGCCCTGTGTTGTAATGATAATAAAGAAAACCCCGATGATTGCAGGTTCGACAAGTTTCATCGTCGTCACCAGTTGCGGTTTTTAAATCCGGTTTTGGATCAGTTGGCAGTTTTGCAATATATGTCGGCGCTAAATTTTGAATATATACTTCCTTGATACATTTAAGTCTGTCGGACACTTTAATGTATGCATCAACTTCATTTGTGCTTATTCCATTTTTCACATCATTACCCACCCAAGATTCATGAGTATCAGAGTAAGTAAATTTCATCCCACAACCATTTGGCAACGATGGGTAATGTCCCGTTGTCCGATAATACATTTCAACTGCATCTTTTAACGCTTGCAAATCACTTGCTCGCTGGACATCTCTTGCTCGCAAACGAGCAGAATTTATCGCAACAAAAATCATACCAATAATAACCCCGATTATGGTGATAACAATCAAAAGCTCGATAAGGGTAAAAGATTTTTTAGCTCCCATTATAGCTATATTTTAGCAAACTCTAGATAATTTAGCTTAGCAACTCTAATAGTTGGCTGTTGCAATATAAATTGCATACGTTCTGTAAGCGGAAGCGGCTTGAGTCGTAGAAACCGCCACTTTATAAGTAATGGTAAATTGTTCGTTGACGACCGAGCCGGTTGAGCCATTAACCGCATCTGTATGATCTGCCGCCACATCGCCGGAGGCAGTTTGCGAAAAAGCCGCATATTCAGTGCCACTGTTAAACCGATTAGAACCCTGAACCAGCGTATCAGATGAAGTATAACCAAAACCATAAGTGCCTGATGGCCAAGGTTCAGGATTCGTCCACGTTCCATAAAAATTAGCAATCGTCTGCGAAGGATAAGCAAGCGAAGTTAAAAGTTGGGTAATATAAGCCGAAACATTATAACCAGCTGAAGCATTGGTGGAAGTGGTCACTGTTCCGGTTTTGCTATCGGTCCAACTGTTGCTATTATTTAAATCATCAAACGTAATAGTATTACCGCTCAATGTAAAAGAAAGCGTTGGTGAAACCTGCTGGCCGTTGGAGTTAACCGGCGAGGCGGTGTTTGAGGCATTATCAGTAGCTCGAACAGAATTATAATAAATTACGCCGGTTTGAAGATTAAGAGTATTTTGCGTAAATGAAGTTCCCGCGGCATTGTCGCACCAGTTGGCGCCCGCCTGCCAAGATCCGGCACCAGAGCAGACGCTCCAGTAATAATCGTCCGGCTTGCGGCGAATTGCATATTCATATTTATTGAGCCCTGAAGCCGAAGCGTCAAAACCGGTCCAATTCCCGGAAATAGAAGTTAGCGACCCGTCGTTCCAATCCTGATCCCCAGTTATTCCGTCATAAACCGTCCCGCCGGTCGGCGCCGTGGTATCAATACCGAAGTCACGAGCCGCAGGGTTTGTTGGCGGATTTTCGGTATTGCCGCCATAACCGACGAAAGATGAATATAAGCTTCCGGCATCCTTAACTTGCGCCTGCCAATGATATTCGGCAGTGTCCGTAAGTCCGGTAATAGTTACTGATACGGTAACCGGCGTGCCGGAGTAAGCAACTCCCGAGCCGCACAAATCCCCGCCATTAATCGATGACAAAGCGGTAGCAAGAATGTCCTTTTCAACACAGAAATAAAGAGTATCCGGATTATCAGTATCAGAGGCGGTGGCAGTAAATTGGACTTGGGTCTCATTCGTCCAATCTCCTGTCGCCAGAGTCGCTCCGCCAGTGACTTTTTTCTGAAGCAAAGAAGACGGCACGTTAGGAGCAGTGTTGCAAGAAGCGCCAGCAGAAATACCCCAGGCGGTGTTGTTATTATTGGTTGACATAGAATAAGCGGCGCATAAGCTGGCTCCAAGATTATTGCTGTAGTTTACATCTACATAAGTTACGGTCGTAGCATTAGTAGGATTAATTTTCCATTGGGTAGTGCCGGTGATAGTCGTCAAAGTAATCAATTGGCCAGCGGCGCCATCCATATCCAAAGTGTTGGTAATAGCTTGGGTTTTAATGGATTCAAATTTCAAAGTGCGGGCGCTAGTGGCTTGAGCAGTTAAATTATAAAAAGTATTATCGCCAGAAATTTCCTGGGTAGAGGCACCGGCTCCGGTTAAGATGACTGTTCCACCATTCGCTGTAAATGCTCCAGAGTTAGACCAATTGCCACTTACAGATAAAGTATTGGTAGTGCTTTTTAATGTTCCGGCGGAAATCGTTACAGTACCATTAACTGTCCACGCCCCCGAGTCAGTTGCCGCAGTATTAATGGTACCGGCCAAAAGGGTGAGTCCGGTAGAAGTGAGGGTAACAGAACCAAATTTTACATCTCCTGAACCTTGCTTAGTCAATACGCCGATGGACTGGGTTGCCCCAACATTGTTATTAAAAGTAACTTGAGCAGTACCTGCGTTTAAAGTAATGGCATTGTTTTCCGCGGTTTGGGAATTGACTAACCCGGTAAAATCAATTGTATCATCAGTGGTAGTAAAAGCAGTGATTTCGTTTAAGGTGATGGTGCGAGTGGCGCCACCGGCATTATAGGCCTGTGTCCCGGCAGTATTGTAGATAGTGCCGGTTAAAATTATCGTGCCGTTGGTATCTCCGATTATGGCAGTTGCTCCTGTTACTCCCGATGCGCCAGCGCCGATGTTAGCCAAAGATATGTCATTGCCGGTAATGGTAATGGAAGCCAGATCAAAGGTGGCGCCAATAGCTCCGCTAACAGAGATGTCAGCCGCTCCCGAAGCAAGAGTCAGCGCCCGGTCAGTGGCATCAGCGGAATTAACAGTAGAAGAAAAGCTGATTGTTCCATCGTTGGTGGTCTCATCGGTATTAATATTCACTCCCGCAGCCAAAGCCGCGGCGCCGGTTAGGGTAACAGTGTTGCCGGCAGCATCCGAGGTATAGATATTGCCATTTAAAGTGATGGTGGCTCCGGTAATGGCAATAGTATTAATTTCATTAGCAGTCTCATCGCCGATTAAGCCAACCGTAGCATTAGCCGAGGAAGCATTTAAAGTTATGTCTTCATCTGATGTGCCTCTGATTGTGCCAAAGGTAATGTCGCCTACCCCCGCACCTGAACCAGAAGTAGTGACAGAAACCGCGCTGATATCGCCCAAAGTGGCCGTATTGGTGAAGGTGATATTGTCAGCACTGGTGGTGAAAACGGCGGAAGCTCCAGTGATGCTGATGCCGCCCAAGGAGCCGCCAACATAGGTGGCGGCATTGGTCTGATAAATTGTTCCGCTTAAAGTTAGAACACCGGTATCGCCACCATCAGTTGAGGTTATCGAGGTCGCTCCAGTTACACCGGCTGCTCCACCCCCGATATTAGCCAAAGATATATCATTGCTGGTAATAGCAATGGAAGCCAGATCAAAGGTAGCGCCAATAGCTCCGCTAACAGAGATGTCAGCCGCTCCCGAAGCAAGAGTCAGCGCTCGATCGGTGGCATCAGCGGAATTAACGGTCGAAGAAAAGCTGATTGTTCCATCGTTGGTGGTGTTATCAGTGGTGATGTTGAGATTAGCTCCCAGGGTGACTGGACCGGTAAAAGAAACATTATTGCTTGCTACATCTCTGGTAGAGATGCCGGTGGTGTTAATGGCAATGGTACCGGCGCCGGAAACAGTCAAAGCCGAGATTGGCGTTGTTCCGCCGATAATGCCGCCAAAGGTAACGGCACCACCACCATTATCGAGAGTTAAAGTGTTAGCGCCGTTGATGGTGGAAGAAAAGGTAATTGTTCCATCGTTGGTGGTTCTGTCAGTGGTAATATTAAGGTTACCTCCCAAGATGACTGCGCCGGTAAAGGAAACATTATTGCCTGCTACATCTCTGGTAGAGATGGCAGTAGTATTGATGGCAATTGCACCCGAACCTGAACTTGTAAGGCTGGTAATTGGTATTGAACCGCCGATGATGCCGCCGAAGGTCACAGCGCCGCTTCCAGAATTAATTGATAGGATATTTATTCCGTTGATTGTTCCGGAAATTGTTATTGCCGTGTTATTGGTTGAAGCGATTCTAGTGGTGTTGCTCAACGATACATTGCCGCCAATAGTCAGGGCGCCTGTATAGTTAATGTTAGGGTCAGCAACTGAACTATTATTAAAAGTAACGTTATTGAAACTGGCACCGTTTGAAATAATTGTTTGGGCAGCAGAGCCGTTAAAAGTGACAGTGCCAGTTGTAGCGGTAAAAGTGCCAGCATTGGTCCAGTCGCCAGCTACATTAGTAGCATTATTATCAGTGGTGTATGTTCCTTCAAAATAAAGATGGTGAGTAGTAACGGTATCGCCGCCGGCTGAATCCGGCTGATAGATATCGCCGCTGATAATATATAGGGTTTCAGTCAGGTTGGCCCCTTGATCCACGGTCAAGGTGCCTGTATCCACGCCATATATTGAATCCGCGTCATCGCTATATTCATATCCATTCCCCGTTGTATCAAGGTCGGAGTTGGCGATCGTCTGATCGCTGTTAGTAGAGCCGGCATCGGCGCCAATCACCAGCATTGATTGGTACATTTTCACTAGGGTAACATTGCCGCCATCGCCGTCGTATTTGACAACCGTGGTGGCTTTTTCCGCTGCAGTGGGTGCGCCATCTCGATAAAAAACCAGAATCGCACCGCTCGCCGGTTTGTTAATCGTAAATGTCCAGCCGCCATCAACTGTGCCGTCCGAGCCGGCATCAAGGACGCCATTGACTGCCACTTTAATCTGATCAGAAGCGCCGCCATCAGTACAGGGCGTACCTTCACCAGCATTGGTAAAACAGCCACCGGAAACGGTGATCGGAGGGGGGAGCGAGACACTCATGTGGCGGACTAAGGCATTAGTCGCTGTGGTGTATGTGATATCCAAATAATCTTGATTCATCACCTCGCCAATTGAGGGATAAGTTAAGTTCTCCGACGCATGATCCTCAAGTGTCGTTTCAGTACCACTCCAAGCAGATGTACCGTCGGTAATTGAACGAGATTGGCGAACCATGATCGTTGTGTCGGCCACTTTCTGATAAACCAAGTAAAGATTAGAAGCGTTGCCGACAATGGCCGGCCCCAAAACCACTGCCGCTCCCGCTACCGGCACCAGTTCGGTACCAAGTCCGCCGGCAGCCGTCCAAAGCCGTGTGTTAATATCAAAAGCGGCATCAAGCCAGGAAAACCAGATGGCATCGGAACTCGGGTTGCCATAAATTGACCCAGTCATTTTGCCAGCTATAGGACCATCCGCAGAAACTGTGGTCGTGCCTGCACAAGCTCCCTGCGCGAGCGAACAATAGCTGGCGGTGGCGTTGGCGTCAGTGGCGTTCAGCTGCTCGGTCGCCAGCAGGTTCACGCCGTCATCATAAAAGAGAACTGTTTTAGCGGCATTAACACGGCCAATAGAGATAATTCCCGAAACAGCCGCTGCAGTCCAAGTTTTGATGTTGGCAGTAGTGGTGAATGTTGGGTTATCATTGTTAAAAGTTGTTGTTGAAGCTAAATAGATCGCTGATGGATTCACAGCCGTATTATTGTAGTAGTTAGCATAAATTAAAATCGCGGCTGTGCCTGAATCACTACCTATTTCAATCACCGGATGGGTAAAGTTAACAGATGTGGTGGCATTTAAGGCAACTCTCTCTGTGCCTAAAGCCGGCGTCGTGGCCAAATCCGTAACAATTTTATAATTGACATCTGATGCCGCTGCATCTGCCGGCGCTTCACGTCCATAGACGATGTAGAGGACATTATTGGTTGTGTCCCACTCCATGTCAGCTGACTCATCATTGCCTCCGGTGCTCACCGTTCCTACGCTAACCCAAGAAGGCGATCCCGCTTCAGGGTCATCAGAATAAGAGAGATTAATGACCTCATTGGCGCTATAAGATAGGACAAAAGTCCTTTTACTGCTGGCGCCGTTAGTGGTTCTGACTACTTTATGCTGGCCGGACCGCTGTGTTCCCGTGACTTCAGTTCCGTCGAGCACGGTCGAAGGCGCGTCCGCCGCGATTTGCCAAGGCCGCGGTTCGGTAAATACGATTGTATTCTTGACCTCGCCACCTTCGGCATCCATCACAGGTTGCCAAATTTCAATTGGTCCGAGCAAATAAAATTGCGGGCTAATGTCCGGCGCGTCATATTGATATGATAACTTAATACTCTCGCCGGATTTTAAGCTGGCCGACCAAGAAATTGTCTGGGTTGTTTCACTTTTTTCACTAATTTCTCCGCCACTAGAAATATTATTGATCGCGAATGACGCAGGAACTTTTTCCTTAATGCCGCCGGAGAGATCTTTGTTAGCCAAAATTTCAATATTCACAGTGTAATCCGCAGGTGGAAAAATTCGCATCGAGGTATCAAAGCGTCTGACGACAAAATCGGGATTTTCTAAAACCTCAAAACTTTCAGATAAAGCCCGGGGGCCGTTTTCGGTCTCCGCTTTCAACTCTATTTGATAAGTTCCGTTGGTTTTTGGAGTGTAGTTCGCCTGATAATCGGGAATATTCGTCACATTTCCGTTGGCGCAGGTATTGGAGATAGCGATACTTTTGTTATAAGTTGATAACTCGGCCGTCTGTCCTTCAGAATCAGTGATCTTCAGCCAAACCTTGGCATCGCAAACCGTCGCTCCCATGTCATCCAAAACGCCAATGCCAATCTTCGCTTCCTCACCAATCTTGTAGCTCGACTTATCTAGGTTGAGTGCAAGCACCCCCCAAGTAAAATCTTGAGTCAGATTTTGTTCACCGTTAGATGTAAATAATTTAACATTTAACTGATATTTCCCCGGCTTGAATTGATTACTTTTTAATTTAACTTCAAGTTGATCGCTATTTTCCAACCCTTTGGTAGTAATCTCCGGTTGAAGTTCAACTGATTCACCAAGCCGAGTAACAGAAGCCGAAATCGAAGAAGAATCAACGGTTAATTGACCAACTGATGATTTGACTTCGTCGCTAGTTATTTGACCGGCGGTATCAACAACAAAAGTCGGCTCGGCAGTATTTACAAACTCCGCTCCCATTGACCCAACCGGTTCAATTGTCGCTTTAACCCGATTGGAAGGATAAATGTTGACGACAGTAAATATTAATATCGCCAATACCAGCGTTAACAGTGAACCCAAAGTCAGCCGGCGTTTGTTTTCCGGTTTGGAGATATTTTGTTTTATCTGGCGATAGATCCCATCAATCCGTTTTCCACCAGAAGCGGACTTCATTTCATTTCGCATATTGTAAATCCTAATTTATTATGATAAAATTTTCTTAATATCAATCTCGGGAGGGAAGGAGCACGCAAATGAAAACCTTCCTTTTTTTAATTTTCATTTTTCTCGCTTCTCTCTTCTTCTATCTCAATGTTAACTCTTCTTTTGCTGCTGGTCAACAAGTCGCGGTTTCAGCGACCGTCAGTGAGCAATTGACATATTTTATTGATAAAAAAGAAGAAAACAGTTACATCTTGATTGTATCAACAAACCTTTCGAGATCTTTTTCAATTATCTCTCCTGATGGAATTTTGGCAAAAATTGACGGACCGGTTGAAATTAAAAAAATTTGTTTTAAGACAGCAAAAATTTATCTGGTTAGTGACTTCTGAGGGGCTCCGCTAAACCGAGGCAATTCTTTATCTGACTGAGTGCCGCCAACTTTTTTCTGCCCGTCCAATTTGGCCTGAAGAGAACGCAGTCGCCGCAAATTGAGATAGTTGGAAAAAGCCAGCAAAAACAGCAGCAAAAAGAAGAAAATTGTCGCAAAAAATAGCCAGAAAGGAATCATGACTTTCCTTGTATTCGAAGACAATTTTTTCGCCTCGGTTTGCATTTGACTTAGATTCTCATCGCCGGAAGGTGAAATAAGGGATATCTCCCGGTTTGAAAACGGCAAATCAATTACTATCATTAAATTCGAAGAAAAAGGCTGGGGCGCAAAGGCAATTTTTTGTTTCTCCAGCTTATAAGTGTTGTCAGCAATCACTGTCAGTTCTGCTTCTCCGGGGATAAAAGAAGTGACTCGAAAAGAAGCTCTGCCGTTATCATCGGTTTCCGCTTTTTGCAGGTCAGAAACTTCTGCAGCTTGGGCCCTAAATTGAGAAAGTTTTGATGTTGCCTCAATAACATCAACCTCTCCGCGATTCGAAGTCACGACAACATCCCTGTTGGCAAGCGACCGGTCACCGTTGTCCAAAAGAACCACAGTTAAAAGAATCGCGTGCGTCGCTGGCTCGGCGAGAGTTTCTTTGGCGTTAAGAGTAACTGTCGAGTTTTTAACCGAAACCGGCGATGGCACAGAAGCAGTAACAGTAACCTGATAATTTTCAGCCTGGGCTTTTTCTGTCGCCTTACTCTTCTCCGGCAGAAAAAAAATACCCCCGGCTATAATAACCGCCAATAAACAAAAATTTAATAATTTACTTTTTCGCATTATTTTGCTGACAACCAAAATATTTCCGAAGCAGAACAAACGGAATAAGAATAAGAATATAGGGGAAAAGAACAACCAACCAATATTTTTTGCCAAGATGAGAGGCGGTTGAAATAAAACTTCTGACCGGAGCGCTGACAATTATAAAATAAGACCCGTCATCTGAAGGCAAAATGCTGACTTTTTTCCTCTCGTTGTCAGAAAAATCATTAATCATTCCTCGACCATTTTCAAGAGCAAAAAGAAAAATCCGCTGGTTTTTGTACGGTTTACCGACAGAATCCGTAATCGGAGCTTCTGCCAGCAAAGTACCATTACTGTCAACAATTGCTGCTGCAAATCCTTCAGTCAACTCAATCTCTTTTAGATTCTTCTCCAGCTCAGCAACCTTAATGCCAGCAACCAAAACCTTCTCTACCTCTTTTTTGTCGTTAAGAAGTGGATAGGAGAAAATCATCATTCTTTCGCTGGTCGCCCGACTTAAAATGTAGCCGCCAATAACAAAAGATTTACTCTCAACGGCTTTCTGAAAATAACTTCTGTCGAAAACATTAAGATTTAACGCTTCTGATCGCGCAGCGCAGGAAAAGTGACCATCCTTTTCAGCAATCGCGATATTGGCAAAAATTTTTGCCTCAATAAGAATTTGACTCAACTCTTTTTGGCAACTCTGTGAGCCGCTTTTTTCAGTTTCCGGCAGACGCGAAATCGAAAGCAGAACTCTTTCGGCTTCATCCACATAGAGATTCGTCTCATTTTTTATCACCATTGCATAGCGGTTGGCAAAATCCGCTTGCTGTTTTTCAAAGCTTTTGTTGTAGTAGTAAATAACTAAAATCATCAAGACCATGCCAAATGAAAGCAGAACTATACTTGAGAAAAAGATATCAAGATATTTGCGAAATTTTTCTCTTTTGGAAAGTTTTTTTTCGGCCATAATTTTTAATCTGAGTTAATAATACCTTCTTGCTTTTCTCCTTTTTAGATAGAGAATTAGAACAACAATCGAAATAATCAATCCGCCAAGCGCCAGCAAAAACCAGAGCGGCAAAACCCAAAAAACAATCTGACCGTCTAGGGTTTTTTCGCTCTCACCATAAACTACTCGCAAATCAGCGGTGTAGCGGCCGATAATGATTTTTTGCGGCTGCCATTTTTCTTCAAATTTTCTGATACTGTCCGGCAGAACATTGCCCTTAGCTTGATTAACGATAATTTTGTCGTCTATGCCGAACATTCCCTTTATTGTGATGTTGCCCTTGGGCTTAAAATGAACATTACCTAAATTGGAAATTCTGACTTCAAAAGTCGCCGGCAGTTTCAGATAAATCCTGTTCGCCTTAAAACTCTCCAAAAAACCTTTCTCAATAATCGTTCCTGGAATTTTGGCTAAGATTAAACTGCCGATCATGCTGGAAATGGAAATTTGGTTTTGATTTTCCTCTGCCTTTGGCGGCTGGGTAGCAAAAAAGATAACGCCGTAATGTCCACCAGCTTCAGCATCGGCTGGGACTTCGATCGAGTAATTGAATTCAACGACTTGATTCGGGGTCAAAGCAACTTTACTCTGATTGAATTTTATCCACTGGGCAAGCGAAAATTTAGCCTCTTCTTCAGTCGCCGGATAAAATGCCGGCTCTCCGCCTTCGCCAGAAGCCCGAAAATTCATCACTTGAGGATAAACTTCAATAAGATTATTTGTCGGATTGGTAATTTTAATCGTTTGGTTGTAAGTTTCTCCGGGCTTGGTTTCCAGCTCCAGAATCGGCGGCGAAATCGTCAAACCCTCGCCGGAAACTTGGGCGGAGGCAAATTGAAAAAAACTCAATAGGAAAAAAAGACCAAAGAATATTGTAAAAATTTTGAATTTTACCCGCCTGCCATGTGCTATCGCAAGGCATTGCGGGCAGGCACTGTCATTTTTCATTTTGAATTTTTTAAAAATTTCCGGTGGCAATTACCGTCACCGTATCATTATAGCTTCCAGCCGGGGTGGCACCAGTTACTTTAGCTTTTGAAGTAATTGTTACTGTGTGACTGTCAGCTGTCCCTGAATAAGTAGCTAAGTTTTGCGGCGTTAATTCATAGCCGCCAACATTGTCGCCAGAAACATTGTAAGGAGAGGCAATTGTTGCTGTCCCCGATGAACCTTGGATTCCATAACCGGCGACTGAAGATAAATCGGCAGAATTGGCGTAGCTATAATTGGCTGAACCGATAATAAAAGCGGCGGTTGAATTGTAAAGCCCGGGATTGGTATTATTGCCGGCATCTTTAACAGTCAAAGTATAACCACTGGTAGCATTAGTTGAAATTGTTAAGGTAATGTTTGGTGAAGAAGTGGTGACAGAAGTTGAGGACAAAGTGCCAAAAGCGGTGGAATTAGTTGATAAAGAAAAGGTAATCGTTGGATCAACCGAAGCAGTCACCGCAAACTGGTCATCAGCCAAAATCACAATCGCAATCTTGCCGCTGTCGCCAAAATCACCGCCGATACTGATTGTATAAGTCGCGGCAGTGGCATGGTTTTGGATTTGGGCATTACCGCCAGAAGCATTGAGGCCGATTTCAACGATAACTTTATCACTAGCCGCAATGTCGCCGTTGGCAGCGTTAGTCGGATGATCCAAAGAGAGAACCTGACCAGTGAAAGAAGCGCCCCAGTCACTGACGCCGGCCGTGGCAGCTAAGGTTTCTTCAGTTTCATAGCCAGTGGAAGCGCCGTGGGAGAGATCAATATCAGTATAGTCAACAGTACCAATCGTAAAACCAGTCGGCATGGTGACCTCAATGGTATCAGTGGCATCACCAGCGCCGGTCGGGGTGGTGAATTTAATCGTGTGATCGGAATAGACAGCAGTTGGGGTGCTATCAGCCAGACGGCTCATAGTATCAGAGAGAGCGGTCAGAGCAGCGGCCTGGATTACTTGAGGGTAAGAAAAAAATAAAACAAGAGCAAGAATTAGATAAAAAATTATCAGCTTTTTAAATTTATTTATCAATTGTCCTCCTTATTTCCTTAAATTCGATGATAAAACGATAAGTGGATATGAAGATAAGGAAAATCCTTATCTATTTATACCCCTATCTCCTTTTTAAAAATTCCCCGTCGCGATGTAAGTCAAAGTATCGGAATAGCTACCAGCCTTAGTCCAAGAAGAAATCGCTGCTTTATGAGTGACAGTGACTGTATGGTTCCCAGTCATACCCGATGAATAACTGGCTAAAGTAGTGGCGGTTCGTTCAAGACCGCCAACATTGTTGCCTGATTTGTCATAACGAGCAGCAATCGTCGCGCCGGCTGAAGAGCCTTGGATGCCGACTCCTTCATTTCCGATTGACAATGTCGCTTCATCAGCATAAGAAGAATTTGCCGAACCGATAAGATATGATGCCGTAGTATTATATAATCCGGGATTTGAGCCGCTTCCCTCATCTTGGACGGAAATTGTATATCCCGTTTGGGCGTTTGTACCGACAGTCAAAGTAATATCCGGTGAAGAAGTGGTAACACTGCCGGTGGATAATTCGCCAAAAGCCGATGAGGTAGCGGAAATCGAAAAAGTAATAGAAGGATTGACCGTGGCGGTTAATTGTACTTGGTCATCAGCCAAAATCACAATCGCAATCTTGCCGCTGTCGCCAAAATCACCGC
>CAZVFH010000009.1:0-2424 GCA_964626415.1 uncultured Candidatus Saccharibacteria bacterium | reverse complement strand
TGGTCATCAGCCAAAATCACAATCGCAATCTTGCCGCTGTCGCCAAAATCACCGCCGATACTGATTGTATAAGTCGCGGCAGTGGCATGGTTTTGGATTTGGGCATTACCGCCAGAAGCATTGAGGCCGATTTCAACGATAACTTTATCACTAGCCGCAATGTCGCCGTTGGCAGCGTTAGTCGGATGATCCAAAGAGAGAACCTGACCAGTGAAAGAAGCGCCCCAGTCACTGACGCCGGCCGTGGCAGCTAAGGTTTCTTCAGTTTCATAGCCAGTGGAAGCGCCGTGGGAGAGATCAATATCAGTATAGTCAACAGTACCAATCGTAAAACCAGTCGGCATGGTGACCTCAATGGTATCAGTGGCATCACCAGCGCCGGTCGGGGTGGTGAATTTAATCGTGTGATCGGAATAGACAGCAGTTGGGGTGCTATCAGCCAGACGGCTCATAGTATCAGAAAGAGAGGTTAAGGCGCTGGCATGAGTAACTTTTGGATAAGCGAAAAATCCAAGCAGAGCAAAAATCGCAATTACAGAAGTAATCTTCGAAATTAATAATTTTTTGTTCATACCCCTCCGAAAATATATTTTAATCAATAACTATCACACTTATCATTATACAAATAAATTATACTAAAAACAAAATCACAAAGCAATGGAAAAATTTATCTGATCTATTTTAAATAATATTAAGCATTATCGAGCGTAAAAATAATATCGGATTCACAGGTTTATCACTTGTCACTACCACTCCAAACTAAACTCCACCAGTGCTTTTTTGATTATTTCATCATCAACTCTAAAGCCGTCTTTGTAGATGATTTGTTCGGAGTAATCAATATCTTCAAAATAGGCAAGTTGAGTCCTGAAAATTTTCTCATTAAATTCATTGCCGAAAAGTTTCATGCCTTTTGCCGTTATCTCGGAAACAGTGTGGTCGGCTTTTAGAATAAAATACAAATCAACATAGTCCTTCCATTTGGCGCGGCGACCGAGCGCGAACGCTTTCATCGCGGCCAAAGTGAGAATATCTGATAATTTTATGATGTCATCGAACGATTCTGAAAAGTTAATTTTATAGGGAAATTGGAAAAAAGTGAATCTTACGTCATTTATTACAAGAGTAAATTGTCCTGTTTCGTCTCGTATCACTGCATCTATTTTTGCTGCACGTAAAATTTTCCTTCGTATTTTTTGGTTTATAAATTCGCTAAAAGTAAACAAATCGTAATCAATGGATTCTCTGTGCCCAAGATGCAGAGCGATAGCGGTCCCGCCGACTAAACCAAAATCACCAGAAAATAATTTGACTACTGGCAAAAGTTTGACTTGAGTTTCCGTTAGAATTTCTTTATGCATATTTATTAAAAAATAGTGAAAAATAATTGATTATTTTCTGGTCATAGTTAACTCTTGGACGACTGGTATTCTCATGAAAAATCTTTGCGACTTCTTGCATACCCAAAAGAGCAATGAGCTCACGCACATCGTCCATATCGCCGTAATTCAAAACACCTTCAACTATGGCTCCGTTCGAGAGACCATCATAATTTTTCGTTGACCAAAATAAGTGTTTTCTTTTTCTCACAAAATCACCGGTAGTCATACTGCTATTATATCAACTTCTTTAGAAGTGATCAACTTTTTTTCTTGCAAATTTAATTCTCCCACTATTTTTTTGAAATCACCTTATCAATTATCCCGTATTTTTTCGCCTCGTCGGCGCGCATATAGAAATCACGGTCGGTGTCGCGTTCGATAATTTTTAGCTCCTGTCCTGTGTTTTTGGCTAAAATTATGTTCATCTCTTCGCGGATTTTTAAAATTTCCTCCGCCTGAATTTTAATGTCAGATGCCTGCCCTTCTGTCCCGCCGCTTGGCTGATGAATTAAAATTCTCGAATTTGGCAGAGAAAATCGCAATCCTTTTTCGCCGCCAGCAAGCAAAAATGCCGCCAATGATGCCGCCAGCCCGACACAAATTGTTGAGACCTTTGGCTTAATATGCTGTATTGTGTCATAAATTGCCATACCGGAATATACCTCGCCACCAGGGGAGTTGATATAAATTTTAATATCTTTGTCTTGGCTTTCTGACTCCAAAAACAAAAGCTGAGCGATAACGGTGTTAGCAACCGCATCATCAATTCTGCCGCCCAAAAAAATAATCCGATCTTTTAGAAGTCGCGAATATATATCATATGCTCGCTCGCCAAATTGTGATTTTTCGATTACCGTTGGGACTAAATAGGTCATAATCGCTCCGCTCAAATTTAAAGTTTAAAATGCAAAGATTAAAATGACAGTTCAAAATGTAAAAATGATTGGAAAAATTTTGAATTTTACATTGTCATTTTGCATTTTGATTTTTGAACTTTGAATTATCAATATTGTAGCGCTTCCCTTACATTTTGTCAATTATT
>CAZVFH010000008.1:6878-24975 GCA_964626415.1 uncultured Candidatus Saccharibacteria bacterium | reverse complement strand
AAAAAGAGCAAATATGCTCTGCCAAAAAATTGCATTTGGGGGGTGAATTTAGGCCTTTCGCAGTGATTACATTATAGCATTAATCAATTAATTTGTCAAGAGGAAAAATCAAACTAGCGATTTGCGTCGATCGACGCAAATCGCTGGTAAATTTACTCTCAATAATATTTCCTTGTGCTTAAATCACCAAGTAAAATGCGTCGATCGACGCATTTTACTGGGAAAAATTTATTTGTATAATGTTATACGAAAAAATCCCCTTTGATTTCTCTTGGGGGATTTTTTCGTATATGCTTGTGGGGCAAAGTTAAAACTTTGTTACCCTATAAGCCAATGGAATAAATAACAGACCGGCAATTGCAACAATTACTGCAAGATCAGATCCTGTTTTTGGCAAAGTTGTTTTAACACTGAATTCTGTAGAAGCAGAGGAATTCATCTTTAATTCGCCCATAGACAGAACCGAGGTATTGGTTAAAACAGTTTTATTTTTAATCGCTGATGTAGAAACAGCACTCAACTTGATATATCCGGATTGTCCGGCTGGAATTTCAGTAATAATTACGCCGGAAGCAATAATATCATCAGTTAACTTGCCTTCTGCTCCACCGGAGATTGAAAGCACGCCAGTGCCTGAAATATACTTTAACCCGGCAGGCAAAACATCAACTATGCGAACATTTTTAGCAACACCGACTCCCGAATTTCCGAAATTAATTAAATATTCGATTGTGTCGCCAACAGTCGCTTTGTTGCTTTTGACAAATGTAATTTCTGAGGTTGTAACATTTCGCACAAGTTTGTCAATGTTTAGTATCGGAGTCAGTGGTGCTGGTTTTGAAATTGTAACAATAACCTCGTCGCCATAAACATTGTACATCTGGTAATCAAAATGGTAGCCGTTTTGCGGATTCGTTGGAAGTGGATTTTTGACTTTTACAGAAAATGTGCGTGTAATCGGCTGATTATATGCAATCGAAACAGCCGGCCAACGAACAAGCATGGCATCGTTTCCGGAAGTTCCAGCAACAACGCTTCCGCCATCGGAGATTGAAATTACATCAGCATATTCGAGAATGTCAGTAATTCCATCCTCGATAACATAATTCCCGGCAACCGTATTTGCAACCGAATTTGAAGTTGAAAGAGTATATTTTATTTCGTCACCGGCAACAGCTGAAACGGTTTGAATATTTTTGCCGTTGATATTTTGAACAATCGCATCTTTTCCGCTTGTCAAATTTTTCGCTGTTTTATGTTGAACGATACTTGAAATTTCCGGAACAAGCGTAACTTTGGCAGTGTCGGATTTGGAAAGCGCGCCGGAAGTTGCTGTAAAAGTATTGGTAACGGTTTTTTCGCTCCAAATCGCCGATGGCGCTTTAGTGGAAAATATTAAAGTAATTTTTTTATTGATGTTCAAAGTGCCCGAATTCCAACCAGTTGTGAAAATCTGATTTGCAACCGCATCAGTTAAATTTTGCGGCTGGTTATCTTTATTCATTACCATCGAATTTGAAACATACGAAAGCTCGGCTGGCAATTGATCTTTTAAGATAACATTCTCCAAATTTGTCTGACCATTGTCTGTAACTTCAATTTTAAACTCGGCGATTTCATTCGCGTGTGCCTTTGTTAAATCAGTATATGCGATCTCTTTTGTCGAGATATTGCGGACAGTTTTGTCAACAGATAAAATCGGAGTTAAAGCCGGTTTTGCTGTTGATTTGATATTGAAAACCAAGTAGCCGGCATACTCCCAGCAACCAGCAATATTACCGATATTTACACCAGTTGTGGTGATCTCGTCACCTGTCTGCGAATAAGGCAACGAAACGGCAAGATCAGTGTTTTGAAGTTGATCAGGATACCACTTAACTGAGCCGGGGACCAAAGCCAGATCGGCGTTGTTGTCAAGATTAATTGTTAGGCCTGATGCGCCAACAATTTTGCCATTTACGATTGTATCGGTAATAGTTGCGGCGTTGTCAGCTGAAAGCGAAATCGAAAGTTTTGCTGATTTGTTTGTGGTTTCTTTTGGAAGAGTAACTTTGATTTTGGTATTTTCAGCAACTGTGTCAATCATACCGTTGTGATAATAGACAATTGCTTGAAAAGTATCGCCAACATTTCCGGCAACTGGATCCTTCCAAACACTCTCCCCTTTTGTCAAATTTGCGCCACGCAAAAGCTCATAATCATTTTGCATAAAATTAAACCTCGGCGCAGTTGCACCCAATTTTAAGGTTGAAAAAATCGAAAGCGAAACAACTGAAGCGATCGCCAAAATCGAAAATACCGATTTGGCTTTCGGCTTGCAGGTTTTAATAAATTTCCAAAAATTTACCATAATTCTCCTTTTAAATAAACAAGCTAAAGCTTGAACTCCGTATGTCGAAGTCCAACCTTTAGGTTGTTTCTGTAAGCAAGCTAAAGCTTGTACTCCAAATTCGTGGAGTCCAAGCTTTCTTGTCCGCCTTTGGTGGAAGCGTGCTTTTCGCTTCTTCCAAAAAGATAACATTTCCTTCGACTTTTAGTTTTTGGCTTTTCGCTTTTAACTAGTTTATCTTTTTAGAGAAACCCCCGCCTGCCGTGAAACCGGCAGGCGGGCAAATCGTGAAACGTGAATCACCGAGGCATCGGCTGGGGTGGTGGCGTCCCACCTGGCGCACATGTGCCAGGCTGGATGAACCACTCCATCCCGCCGATCATTCCACCACCGACGGGGGCGGTGGAAGTGGTGGTCGTCCCTCGCCAGCTGATCCCGCCAGTGGCAGGAAGAGCGGCAGAGGGGAGGGCTGGCGCGTTGTTGATGACGATGCTATTCGCAACGCTCGCCTGCCCTCCAGTGGAAGTTACGGGGCCGACGGCGGCCTTGGCAGCAGAATCGCTCTGCGCCGTGCCGCCCTGACCGATAGGCGACAATGTTCCGGTAGTCAAGGCCGTTTGCTTTGATCTCGGCTTCTGGGTCGTTGTCTGTGTGATTGGAGCGACGACTTCGACTTCCTCGGTCTGTTCTGTCGAAGCGACAGCTGTTGGGAGTGCAGGGGAGGTAACCGACGCACACAGTGCCGAAACCTCCTCTTTCCGCTCGGCTGCTGGCGGAGTCGGTGGCGCCGAGATCGGAGCTACTTCAATCCGCTCTGGAGCCGGCGCGTCCCTGCCGTCGCGGCCATTCAGAACATACCATGGTGTCCAGTCAGCGCCCGGATCCTTCCAGCGGATCTGAACAATGACGCCGGTCTGCCCACCTATGGCAACGATCGGTCCGATCTGAGCCAGCGCTACGGAATTGGCGATCGATGCCCCGCCCAGACCGATCGGGCTGTTGTCGCCAGTAGTGATCGCGGTCTCGTTGATCTGACCACTCTGGATGACGGTCTGCTTCTGGTCGGAAGTCACCTTCACGACCTGATACTGGCAGATCGCCCCCTGAATTGCGTTAGCGCCAGCCGGTCCAGCAGGACCAGTCGCACCATCGGCGCCGTTGGCACCGGTCGTGCCAATGTCACCCTTGTCGCCCTTGTCCCCCTTCTCACCCTGTAGTCCTTGCGGACCGGTGGGACCGGGAGTGCCAGCTTTCTCGTCAATGATCCGAAGGATCTTGTCGACATACTGGCATTCGAGGTCAAGGTCCTGATACGTCTCATAGACCTTGGCCACCAAATCGGAACGCTGATGCGGAGACAGCTGATTCCAGTTCTTGACCAGCTTCAGTGCCTCCGGGTACTTCGCCCGTCCACCCAGCTCGGAACACTCGCTCCATGCCTGGCGGACTGGGAACGAACATCTGTTCCCCTTGTAGTCAACCCCCCACAGCACCTCCGGTACCCCCTTCATAGCCAGCTCCGCCTCGATGTTCATCGAGGCGTCGCCGTACCACTTGTACAACGTGTACTCCCGCAGGGTCCCCGGACCTGCGGATGCGACGGAAAGACCCAACCCCACCAGCAGAACGGCAACGATGAGATGTCTCATCGTGATCACTCCTCTTCGCTCTCCGGCTTCGCCGGAGCGTTAATGACCGCGTTAACCGCAGGGTCGATCTCCAGTACTTGCCAGCCCTCTTCATCCCCTAATCGAAACCAGTATACACCAGCAGTTGGCAAATTCTGAAAGATGATTGCGCGATTTCCATTATCAAACTTGTCAGTGACAAAACGATAAAGAATCTTGCCATCCTGTGCCAACTTATCCAACTGATCCTTAGGCACAGAAATCGACGCGATTGAAAACTTGAGTGTTTCATCATCAAACCCAACAAACTCAATCGCCCAAACCGGCTTTGGCTTTTCCGCCACTGCTGGCGGATCCGCCAATGAATTCTCAACCTTGTTCTCAATAATCACAGGAGTAATCGGCTTAACTTTTTCGCGCCGAAGGAATATTCCCTGCGCCGCATAACGCGACCAGAAATACTCCCTTTGGGCGGCAGTATCGCCTTCAAGCTCCTGAACATAAAACTCAAGGGAAAAAGAGCGAATCACCGGTTTCTTGCCAGTGCCAATGTGACCGATCGGCAAATCAACCTGTGACTTTCGAATTCCAAGCAAATCAAGACGAAAGATATTCTTGCCGGCAGAAAGCCACGAATAAACAACTCGCGACTCGCCCGGCACAAACTCCCAGTTTGTTTGAAGTTTTTGCTTCGATGTTGGAGAATAAGGATCAATATCCACAAAAATCCGAGCAACAGCAAACTCCTGCCAGTTTGGCAAGGGAATTTGTGTAGAAGCGCCATAATAAACTGCCGTCTCCTCGGCATCCGGAGCCGACGCAAAATCAATTCGGAGAGTTACTCCGGGAATTGTTGTGGTATATGTCTTAGCGACTAATCCGGACAGACTCCAAGTAGTGGCGGAAATTGATTCAGAAAAAACATTAGCAGTCAAAATCATCAAAAAAACTACAATTACCGCAATGTTTCTCATTGCGATCACTCCTCCTTCAGCCCCTCGGGGCTTGTTAATGTGCCGACCGCCCTGAGCAAAGTCGAAGGGCGGACAGAAATCCAGCCAGGAAGAAGGCGAGAAACAACCGACAACGAAAGCGGCTGTCCCACATTGTTTATGGGGACGGTATGCCGTTCGTTTAACTTCGGCTGCCCATATTTCCCCAAATCCCAGCTAGATTTCTGCCCGTAAATCTTTCTATTGGAGGGCAAACTTTAGTTTGCTTCCATCAAAACAAACAAGCTAAAGCTTGAACTCCGCCACTACAACGCACATACAAAAAAGAGGCGTCCGCCTCCTTCTACTGCTTACCCTCAACTTATAACCTTATCCTAGCAAATTCTTAGATGTTTGTCAATCCCCTGCCATAGATGCATGCCAAATATTTAAATGATGAAAAAAATTATAAGTTAAAATTTGTCGTTTTGCGGAAATAATTTCGCGATCGCGAAATTATTTCCGCTATTTTGGCTTCATTTTTTATTCTAATTTTTTCAAACTTCCAATAATACACCTTCAACATCTTCAACACTTTTTACCGTGACAAACTTTTTTCGTAATTCTTTTGCCTGCGAATTTCCTTTAAAATAGTGAAGTAAATGCTTTCGTAGTTCAATAATACCATGATCGCCAAAAAATTCAAATGCCAATTTTGCGTGTTCTAGAGCAATTTTCTTTTTGATTTCTAATTTTTCTCCATCTGACAATTTTTCAAAAGACGAATTAAATATAAACGGATTCCCTATTGCCCCCCTGCCAATCGCCACCCCATCGAGATTTTTTAATTTATTTTGAATATCTTCGTAACTCCTTATATCCCCGTTCCCAATAATTTTGATTTTTGACTTTTCTCCTTTCACTTTTAGCTTTTCACTTTTAACTTTTAACTGATATATATTCTCCCACCTCGCCTCGCCTGAAAATCCATCTTTATAAGTCCTGCCATGGATAATTAAGGCCGAGATTCCGGCCGAAATTAATTTTGACGCCAATTCCAGAATTTCGTCATCATTTTCAAAGCCAAGTCGAGTTTTAACTGAAACCGGCAAAGTCGTTGCCCTGCAAGTTGCTTTGACAATTTCGACCGCTAATTTAGGATCTTTTAACAATGCCACGCCGTGTCCGGAACGCACAACTTTTTTCGCCGGACAGCCAAGATTGATGTCGATTCCTGCGGGTTTTAGATTTTTCTCTATCCAAACCGCCGCTTTGGCAAAATTTTCCGGATTTTTGCCAAAAAGCTGAACCACAATCGGCATTTCCTCTTTTTGAAATTGCATCAATTTAAATGTTGGGTTATTTGAAATTTGAAATTTGAGATTTTGGATTTGTTTCGGATTTCGGATTTCGGATTTCGGATTTTCGCTCACTTTGCGAGCAAAGTGAGCGACGGCATCTGCTGAAACCAATTCAGTCATGAGTAAAGTTGCTCCTTGTCTTTTACAAATTATCCGAAAAGCCGAGTTGGTGTAACCAGCCATCGGCGACAATAAAAGAATTGGTTTTTTAATTTCTTGCCAAAAATTTTTCATATTGATAACTATATCAAAAAAGATAGATTTATTATAGACCGTCAACAAAAACTTCGGAAAATTGTATTCAAAAGAGAACCGTCCCCTTTTCCCCTTTTGGGGTATTGACAAACCAAAAAGTATTTGCTATAATAGAAAATACGAAAAGTCGGCAGGTCGAGTGCGTGGTGAGAAAAAACACGCACAGAACTGGCCACAATCTGTGGCTGCCGACTACCATACAATCGCGCTTTAGAGAATGAGCGCGAAGAAAGAAAGGAGGTGGGTCCACCGGACTAGCTAAATCCTACTCCGCCCCCTAATTGACGAGCACCTCCGCCCCCAGCCATCGCAGGTTAGTGCATGACTGGGGCGGAGAGATCAACCCCGCACGAGATCGACTTCACCGAAAGGAGGTGAAATCGTGCGGCAGTTCCGACCACAGGTCTTAGTCGCCGTGCAGGTCGTGATGGTGAACGCCACCGTCACCGGCATTGCGACCGCCCCACCCCCGCGCCCGAAAAGGCAGCGGGGGGTTACCGCGATTCGCCGCAGCGCAGGGCCTAAGACCCTGTCTGCTGCGGCAACGCGGAGGGACAGTGTGCCGAACAAGCGCCGCCCCCAATCGGGGGCGGCGCTCTTCATTTTAAAAAGCAAGCTAAAACTTGGACTCCGGATGGTGGAGAACAAGCTTCAGCTTGTTTCAGAAACAACCTAAAGGTTGGACTCCTTGTTTTCAGAGAACAAGCTTTAGCTTGCTTATAACTTACAACTTACAGCTTACAACTTACGACTTTCTGACCGCTCTCGACTCTTCGCCCGAATCCTCAACCACAAATCCCAACTTCTCAATTTTCTCTCGTAATTTATCTGCCTCGCCATAATCGCCAGAACTTCGGGCGATTTTTCGTTTTTTAAGTAATTCTAAAACATTTTCCGGAATTTTTTCATCACCAACTTTACCTAATTCAAGACCAAAAACTTTGTCCATTTCTAGTGCCGTCGCTAATTTTTCATCAGCAGAAATACTATTAGTGGATCCCCGACTGCTCGGGGATGACGATGATGACGAATCATCGCGCAACATTTGCCAGAAAATTGCTAACGCTCCGGGCAGATTTAAATCGTTTTCCAATGCGGATCGGAATTTTTGTAAATGAGATCCTGAAACCCTTCGGCTTCGCTCAGGGCGGGCAAGTTCAGGATGACAATCACTATTAGTGGATTCCCGCCTTCGCGGGAATGACGGAGAAGATGACGAGAATGACGGACATGATGTCAAAATCTTCTTTGCGCGCAGACGGGCATTTCGGGCAGCTTCTAATGATTGCCATGTGAAATTTAATTTATCCCGCCAATGGGCGGAGAGGCATAAATAGCGAAAATCAAGCGCTGAAAACCCTTTTTTTTCTAAATCAAACAAAGTATAAAAATTACCAAGTGACTTTGACATTTTTTTGCCGTCAACTAAAAGATGCTCGCCGTGAAGCCAAAAATTGACAAATTTTTTTCCTGACATCGCTTCTGATTGGGCAATCTCATTTTCGTGATGCGGAAAAATCAAATCAACGGCGCCGGTGTGAATATCAAGCGTTTCTCCCAAATTGTCGCCAGCCATAACCGAACATTCAATGTGCCAGCCAGGCCGGCCCTTTTCCAATTTTGTTTCCGCACCAAGAAAATCAGCTGGATTCCAAAATATTTCGCCATCATCTTTATCCCAGGCCTTCCAAAGTACAAAATCCGCTAGGTTCTCCTTGGTATAAGAATCCTGATTTACTCGCGCACCAGCTTTAATTCCTGACTTATCAAGACGCGAAAGTTTTCCATATTCAGAAAATTTGGAAATTGAAAAATAAATTGAGCCATCTTCACCTTTGTAAGCGTAGCCCTTTTCCAAAAGACCTTCGACAAATTTAGCGATTTTTTCGACATATTCGGTTGCCCGCGGAGTAATTTCCGGTTTTTCGATGTTTAGAGATGAAAGATTCTGCCAAAAATCTTCCTCATATTTTTTCGTCAGATCCTGAAATTTTTTCTTATCACCACCAGAAGCAAAAATTGTCTTGTCATCAATATCAGTTATATTCATAACTTCCCTGACTTCAAAATCGAGATATTTTAAACTCCGGCGCAAAAGATCATCAAAAATAAAAGTCCGCAAGTTACCGATGTGGGCAAAGTTGTAAACCGTTGGTCCGCAAGCGTAAATTTTGACTTTTCCCTTTTCAATCGGCACAAACTCCTCGATTTTTCGCGAAAGGGTGTTGTAAAGTTTCATACTAAAATCGTAGCAGAATTTACGAAATTAAAAAAGCCCCGCTTGATTTTAACAAACTGGGACTTTTTATTATAAATTCATTTCCATCAACTTTTAGCTTTTAACTTTTCACTTTTAACTAATTCTTACCCTTCCTCTTTTTCTCCCTTCCCCTTTAAATTTATTGTGAGATCGTCTTCATCGACCTCTTCTAGGGGTGTTTCTAAATCTTTTGGCTTATATTTTCCCGCTTCTTCTCCTGCTTCATCAGCGACAGGAACAACAGCATCCTCATCAAGAAGAACAAAATTTACTTTGTCCTCGTCGCAAACACCAGGGATTGGGCTTGCGGCACCACATTCCGGACAAACATACTGGTCTGGCATAAAACCTCCATTTTATTTATATTTTTTTCTGCCCTCAAACGATCGCGCTAGAGTTACTTCGTCGGCATATTCCAGATCGCCGCCAACCGGTAGTCCTCTGGCAAGTCGGGTAATCAAAAGTTCTGGACGAATTTTTTCTATCTGATTTGAGATATAAGTTGCTGTTGCCTCGCCTTCGAGCGTTGGATTGGTTGCAATGATTACTTCTTTTATTGTAAGGAAATTTTTGACTTTGTCAAGTAGGGGGGAAATTCGCAATTCCTCCGGTCCCACGCCATCAATCGGGGAAATTACACCGCCAAGAACATGATAAATTCCACTATGCGATTTTGTCTTTTCCAGAGCGACAATATCCAACGGTTCTTCAACAACGGCAATAATATCTTGGTCGCGTTTTTCATCGACACAAATTTGGCAAATTTCATCTTCAGTAATTGAAAAACAACTCTTGCAATATTTTATGTTTTCAAGAAGATTGATTACTGCTTGACCAAAACCCTCAACTTCGCTTTTTGGTTTTTTGAGCAAATAAAAAACCAGTCGGGCGGCAGTTCTCGGTCCAATCCCCGGCAATTTCGAAAACTCATCAATTAAATTTTCTACTGACTTTGGAAGCATATAAATAATTCAAAATTTAAAAATCAAAGATCAAAATGACAATTTAAAATGAAAAATGTCGTTCAAGATCGGATTTGTCTTGTCAATTCTAAAGCTTATTTTTGTTTTTCAAAGTTAGAATACTTGTGGCGAGAATATTGGCAATTTCAATTAATTCAGACAACAACAAATCAGCTTGTTTCCGTTCACATTTTTCAGAATCTCTTAACAAAGTCAACCACATTTTCGATTCGTTGGTTGACTTCAAGGAGTGGGTGAAAAAATTAATAAAGTCCTTTTTTGAGCTAGCTGATTTTGCTTCAACATAATTTCCAAGAATACTAGTTCCACTTCGGAGAAGTTGATCGCCAACTATCCTGCAAGTTGAATCTTTTTTATCTAGCCCATCGATAAACTTAATTAAATCTAGAACAAACCTATAAAGTCGCTTTTTGAATTCATTTTTAAATTTTTCTTTGTCATTTTGCATTTTGATATTTGAACTTTGAATTATCAATCATTAGTTGTTTTATCTTCACCATCTTTCTTATTCGGATCTTCCCAACTGGCATATTTGCACTTCGGATAAGTTGAACAGCCCCAAAAAAGTCGGCCTCTTTTTTTTGTTCGCCGCTCAATTAACGATCCAACTCTGCACTTCGGACATTTTATTTTTGAATCGACCGTTATCGTTTTGGTGTTTTTGCACTTTGGATAATTTTCGCAAGCCAAAAACCGGCCAAATCTCCCCTCTTTCATCATCATCTTTCCTTTGCATTTTTCACATTTTTCACCTTCAACATCTTTGAGTTTTTCAGTTCCGCCATCACCGTCGGCAACAACGGCATTTTTTAATTCTTTTTTATTTTCTAGCGGGCGCGAATATTTACACTCCGGATAACCAGAACAAGCGATAAATTTTCCAAATTTTCCAATCCGCTCAACCAACGGACTTTTGCACTCCGGACACTTTTCGCCGATTTTTTTCACCGGCATAATTTCTTTTTTCTCTAACTCTTTGTTTTTTTCCTTCAATATTTTTGAAAATGGTTGATAAAAATCATCAATTACCGTCTGCCATTTTCGTTTTCCTTCGGCAATTTCATCCAGTTCATCCTCCATTTGCGCCGTAAATTTGTAATCAAACAACTCTGAAAAATGCTCAACTAAAAGATCATTAACAATTTTGCCAATTTCTTCGGGGAAAAACTTTTTTTCCTCTAGTCGAACATAGCCGCGATCTTGAATCGTTGACATTGTCGGCGCATAAGTTGACGGTCGACCGATTTCCAAGGTTTCAAGTTTTTTAATTAATGTCGCCTCGGTATATCTTTTCGACGGTTCAGTATATTTTTGTGTCTTGTCAAATTGATGAAAATCAAGATCTTCACCTTTTTTAAGTTCTGGGATTTTTTCTTCCGCACTTTCCGGCTCTTCATCGCGACCCTCGGTATAAACCTTGATAAAACCATCAAACTTTATGCTCTCACCACGAGCGGCGAAGACAAACTTTTCCTTACCGGAAGCCGCAATCCGAACATCAAGAATTTCCAGAATTGCATCAGGCATTTGCGAAGCAATAGTTCGTTTCCAAATCAAATCATAAAGACGCCTCTCTCGCGGATCATTAGACCCTTCGCGATTATCAAAATGAGTCGGACGAATTGCTTCATGCGCTTCTTGGGCATGCTTGGCCTTAGTTTGATATTTTTGTCCTGCAAGTGGCAAGTATTTTTTCCCAAATTCTCTTTCAATTACTTTTCTTGCGGCTAAAATTGCTTGAGACGATAAATTAGTGGAGTCGGTTCGCATATAAGTAATTTTTCCCGCTTCATAAAGTTTTTGTGCCAGCATCATCGTTTGCTTAACCGAAATTCCCAATTTCCTTGATGCCTCCATTTGTAAAGTTGAAGTTGTAAATGGTGCAGAGGGCCGTCGAATTTGATCGGTTTTTTCAACCGATAAAACCGAATATTTGGCATTTTTTAAATTTGCCTCAATTTTTTTTGCTTGAGTTTGATTTTTAATATCTAATTTGCCGATTGGCTTGCCATTTTCCTCAACTAGTTGAGCTCTAAACCTTAGCTCCTGATTTTTTTTCGACAAAATGACCGCAAGAACCCAAAACTCCTCCGGCTTGAAATTTTCAATTTCTCTTTCGCGCTCAACAATCAAACGAACGGCAACGGTCTGAACTCTACCGGCCGAAAGACCTGATTTGACTTTTCGCCATAAAAGCGGAGAGAGTTTGTATCCAACCAAACGATCGAGAATTCGCCTTGCTTGTTGGGCGTCAACCAAATTCATATCAATTTTTCGCGGTTTATTAACAGCCCTTTTTAATGCCGCCTTGGTAATTTCAGAGAAAGTGATTCTCTTTATTTTTGAATCGTCTTCGCGAAAATTTAAGGCTTTAATAATATGCCAAGAAATTGCCTCTCCTTCGCGATCAAGGTCAGTTGCTAGATAAATTTCCTTAGCCAGCTTACTCTCTTTTCTTAAGACCGAAACGGTTTTTTTAGAGTCAGGAGAAATTTCATAAGTCGGCAAGTAATTATTCACAACATCGACCCCCATCTCCTTTTTCGGCAGGTCGCGAACATGGCCAAAAGATGCTAAAACCTTAAAACTACTGCCTAAATATTTTTCAATTGTCTTTGCCTTTGCCGGCGATTCAACAATGACTAAATTCATAGAACTCCTTTTGTTTTTATCTTTACTAACGAGATTACAAATATGGAAGTAAAAACTCTCACTGATTTATCATCACAGATAATCACTGATATATTCATTATCTGTGTCAATCAGTGACAGTAGATCTGTGATAGTTTTTACTTCAATTTATATTTTCCTCGCAACCGAAAAACTCCGTCGACCTTCTCAACTTTACCAGAAATCTCCAAAATTGACATAATCGAGTTCAGAATTATAATATCAAAGTTAGCCGATTTGGCGATTTTGTCAATTGATGATGGCTCGGTGGCGAGAATAGAAAAAATCTTTTCCTCATTTTCGTTTTCTGGGAGAAGATAATTTTCAACTGCTTTTGATGAAGAAAAACCAAGTTCAGATAAAATATCTTCAACAGAGGTGACTAATTTTGCTCCCTCTTTTATTAAAGCATTTGTTCCTTCGGATGCAAAGCTGTCGATGTTTCCCGGAACAGAAAAAACCTCGCGACCGTATTCATTTGCAAGACCAGCAGTGATCAGCGATCCGCTTTCGTGTCTGGCTTCGACAACTAAAGTACCCAAAGTCATACCGGCAATAAGTCGGTTTCGAAGCGGAAAATTTTGTTTAAATGGCGGAGTACGCGGTGGAAATTCTGAAATCACTGCGCCACCTTTTTCAATCATTTTGTCTCCTAATTTTTGATTTGAAGTCGGATAAATTTTTTCAACGCCTGATCCTAAAACCCCAATTGTTTGGCCGCCATTTTCAAGTGTTAGAAAGTGAGCAAGGCCATCAACACCAAGTGCAAGTCCTGAAACGATAACAATTTTAGATTCGACGAGACGAGGAACAATTTTTTCAATCACTGCTTTTGAGTAATATGTGTGACTTCGACTTCCGACGATTGCGACTCCCTGCATATTTAAAATTTCCAAATTACCGCGACAGTAAAGGATTTCTGGCGGATCAAATATCTCAAGAAGTAATTTTGGATACTCGTTATCGCCAGTAAAAAGCGTTTTAATCTCAAAATCAGTAAGAACTTTTTTATCCAATTTTTCTTTTCTCGCCTCACAAATTGCTACCAACGAAATCGGATCAAAAAATCTCTCAATCCGACTTTTTGGCTCCGAAAGAATACGGCTTAAATTCCCGCTAAAATGATGACGAACTTTTTTAAGTGTCTTTGCGCCAATTTTTGGATGTTGATCCAAAAGTAACAAAATTTCTTTGTCATTTGATGATAATTTTTTCCCCATATTCCAATTTTAATAAAAATCTGCTAAATTTGATATAGCATAAGAGAGAAAGGAGAAAAAAGGTGGAAAAGTCATCAAGGTTTGATTTTGATGATTATGGCGTTCAAGAATCAAAAGACGAACCCGACGAAAGTTTGCGATTGCTGGAAAATCCAGAGCTGGCTGACCAGCTGAAAATGGTACTTAAAGAAATTGGGAGCCCAGCACAGATTATCACTTTTCAGGTGAGAAAAGAAAGTGACAAAACCATTATTGAGGGATTCAATGCTGGTGGCGCTTTCGATGTTTCACCTTTCTCACAAGACATCAAGAAGGCCGCGCTTGCTCTTGGCTGGGGAGAAGTCCAGATCGCCGACAATCTCCGTCATGGTGATGAAATGCCGGAAGAAAGAATTGAACTAGCAACAAGAAGCAAAACGCGCCGACGATTTAATCCTCATGGTGTTGGAATCCACCCAACTACTGGCAGACCAAACCGCGCTGACAAAAGATACGGGTAATATCGCCTGATCAATTTCCAAATTCGAAGCACTACGCTTCGTTTTTTTGTTGACTGATTTTTAACTAGCATACACTCATATATTTAAATCAGATATTTATATCAAGTCGATATTTCCAAAGCACACTACCGATTTTAAGCGATCGCTTAAAATCGGTAGTGTGCGTGGTGTTGTGGCTGAATTTCAAAATAAACTTAAAAACATTTGTTTTCGTTTTTTAATTTTTCCACCACTTGACTTAATAATTTTGAATATAAAATTAAACCAAGTTCCTCCATATTCCCATGTTGTTCACGGCCTAAAATATTTCCGCCACCGCGAATTTCCAAATCGGAATAAGCAATATCAAATCCACTGCCAAGTTCCTGTTTATCTAGAAGCGCACGCAAACGGCGAAAAGCATTTTCTTTTAACTTTTTCTTATGAGTGAAATAGGCGTAGGCCTGATTTTTGCCGCGACCAATTCGGCCACGAATTTGGTAAAGCTGTGAGAGTCCAAAGTTGTCAGAATCTTCAACTATTAGAGTATTGGCATTTTGAACATCGAGTCCATTTTCAATAATTGTTGAACAAAAAAGAACGTCGATTTTCCCAAGTGAAAAGTCGGCCATCGTTTGAGCTAATTTTTCTTCCGGCATCTGACCATGGGCGATGGCAATTTTCTTTTTTGGAAAGTGGCGCATAAATTCGCTTGCTCTTGCTTTTATTGTTTTTAAGTCATTGTGTAAAAAATATACTTGACCGCTGCGAGAAAACTCATTTGATATATATTTTTTGACTTTTTCACTATCATACAATTCAACAAAATTTTTTATCGAAATCCTACCTGCTGGCGGAACTTTGATTGCTGAAATTTGCCTAATTCCTGACAAAGAGATAAAAAGAGTCCGCGGAATTGGTGTGGCTGATAGCGATAAAACGTCTATATCATTTTTTAATCCTTTTAATTTCTCTTTGTCTTTGACTCCAAATCTCTGTTCCTCATCGATAATTAAAAGTCCGAGATTATTAAAAATAATATCTGATTTTATTAGCCGATGTGTACCAATTATTAAATCGATCTTGCCTGATTTTAGATCATTTTTGATTTCTGTTTGCTTTTCTGTTGAAACAAAACGAGAAATTTCAGCAACTTTGATCGGAAATTCCGAAAGACGATTGGAAATTGTAACAAAATGTTGGCGTGATAGTATTGTCGTTGGCGCCAAGATTGCAACTTGTTTACCGTTTTCAATTACTTGAGTTGCCGCCCGAACAGCTACTTCGGTTTTTCCAAATCCAACATCCCCAACCAAAAGCCGGTCCATCGGTGTATCTTTTTCTAGATCCTGATAAATTTCCATAATTGCTTTTTCTTGGTCTGATGTTTCATTATGCTCAAAGGTATTCTTCAATTTTTTATCCCAATCAAAATTTATCGCATATTTCTTTCTCTTTGTGAGTTCGCGCTTGGCATATACCAATAATAATTCTTTTGCTAGATGGTAAATACTTTCAACAATTTTCTTTTTACGGTTTTCCCAAATAACTGAACCAAAACGGGAAAGTTTGGGAATCCTTTTGCTAACACCTAGATACTTTGATAATTTTGCCAATAACGATTCTGGCATATATAAAAAATCACCACCCGCATATTCGACTGCTAATAATTCTTTGAATCCCAATATGGTTTTTTTAAAAACAAAGCCACGAAAAATTCCAATGCCATGATCGATGTGGACAATGTAATCTGATGGTTTTATACTGCCACCATCAACAGAAATAACATTATTTTTTATTTTTAAAACAGAGAAGTCAGAAATTTTTTTGTTTGATAATAAATCACGAGAGTAGATTTTTTCAATGCAATTGCCAAAAAAATCAATTACGATCGGATTTTCATTAAATGAAGAAAATATTTTAATTAATCCACCTGATACAGAATATTGACAAAAATTACTTACCTTCTCAACTCGTTCATATCCAAAAGTATGAAGTTGTATGATAACTTCATCAAAATTAATACTTTGTCCGACTTTTAATTTTAGCACTTTGCTTTTAATTGACATCTAGATAAAAATTGATATTATGAAATTGATGTTTCCAATTTGCTATCTGCGCATCTAGAAGACCTTTGCCCCTCCTTTGGTCTCTCGGATCGTGGATAGCAAATTGGCAACATTTTAAAAAATACCGCGTTAACCATTTTGACGGTATTTTTTATTTTTGACAAATATTTTATTGTTTATTTCTCAACTTCGATGCCCATATTTTTTGCAGTGCCGGCTAGAATGTTCATTGCCGCCTCAACGGTTTTGGCATTTAAATCAGGAAGTTTGATTTCGGCAATTTCTTTAAGTTTTTCTTTAGATATTTTGCCAACCTTTTCTTTTTTTGCACTCCCGGAGCCCTTTTCGATACCAACCGCTTTTTTTAAAAGAACTGCTGCTGGCGGATTTTTCAAAATAAAAGTAAAAGTTCGATCTTCAAAAACAGTAATTTCAACTGGAATTATCGTATCGCCTTTCTCTTTTGTCTTTTCATTAAATGAATTACAAAATTCCATGATATTGACACCATGTTGACCGAGCGCCGGTCCAACCGGTGGAGCAGGATTTGCTTTTCCGGCTGGACATTGAAGTTTTAAGATTGCTTTGATTTCCTTAGCCATTTTACTCCTAAGAAACTTAAGATGCTTAAGTCACCTAAGTTACTTATTAAATTTTCTTAACCTGCAAAAAGTCCAAATTTACTGGTGTTTCGCGACCAAACATATTGACCAAAACCATAATCTTTCCTTTTTCCTGATTTATTTCTTCAACTTTAGCTTCAAATCCCTTTAAAGCGCCATCGGTAATTCGAACAAGATCACCAACAGAAAAATCAATTTTATACTTTGGCTCTTCGACACCCATCCGTTTTTTGATTCTCTCAACTTCTTCAATTGACATTGGGGTTGGTCGAACGCCAAAACCAATAAAGCCGGTAACATTTGGCGTATTTCTAACCACATACCATGAATCGTCATCAACAATCATATCAACCAAAACATATCCGGGGAATATTCTTTTTTCAACGGTTTTTCTTTTGCCGTTTCTGATTTCGATTTGTTTCTCTTTTGGAACGATAACATCAAAAATTTTGTCTTCCATTGCAAATGATTCAATCCGCTGTTTCAAATTATCTGCAACCTGCTCTTCGTAACCAGAATAAGTGTGGATAACATACCAACTGCGTTCCCCTGACTGACGATTTGTTTTTAAATTTACTGGATTAACTTCATCTTCTGATTTTTCCCTTTCTTTTTCTTTTTCATCGGAATCACTTTCGGTTGAAATATTTCCTAAATCAGAACCCTTGTCTAAAGATTTCATCTCAACCTTTTCTTCACTTTTTTCTTTAATTATTTTTGTCATTTTTAGCTCCTTGTCTGGATAAAATATTCAAGCGCCAAGAATAAACCAAAATCAATAGCTCCAATAATTGCGGTAAAAGCCACTGCTGAAATTATTACAATTGCTGTATCGCGAATCAGGCGTTCGCGTTTTGGCCAAGTAACTTTTCTTAACTCCAGGTAAGAATCAAGAAAATATTTAAATAATTTATTTCGCTTTAACATTTTTCTCTTTTTTTGTTCTAACTTTTTTTTCTACTGTCTGTAATTCTTTTGTTAAATTAATTTTTTTGACTAATAATATTGTTTGGTCTTGACGATGACCTTTTGTTCGACGATAGCGTTTTTTCGCGTGATGCTTAACAACCAAAACTTTTTTTGATTTAATCACTTCAACAATTTCCATTTCAACAGAGGTATTCCCAACAAGTGGCTTGCCAATTTTCAAGCTTCCCTCATCAGAGATCAGTAAAACATCAGAAATAACAAGTTTTTTCTCTTTTGAATCAACTTTCGCATCAATTTTAATTTTCTTTTCCGGCGAAACAACAAACTGCTTCCCGGCAAGTTTTATGACTGCAAACAT
>CAZVFH010000008.1:2215-6778 GCA_964626415.1 uncultured Candidatus Saccharibacteria bacterium | reverse complement strand
AGCACGCCGATCATTAAAAATGAAGTTAAAAGAGATGACCCACCGTAAGATAAAAACGGCAATGGAATTCCGGTTACTGGTGCCCAGCCAATATTCATTGCGATATTCACAACAATTTGAAAAATAAAAGTTGCCCCAAACCCAACTGAAAGAAGATAGCCAAAATTATCTTTTACAATTTTCGAAATATCAATAATTCTGAAAAGCAAAACTAAATATACGACTAAAAGAATTAGATTGCCAACAAAACCAAATGCCTCAGAAAATCCAGAAAAAATAAAATCGGTCTCTGGTTTTGGCAAAAATTTTAATTGTGACTGCGATCCATGTCCAAGTCCTTTGCCAAAAATTCCGCCAGACCCAATGGCAATCTGTGATTGCGTAACATTATATCCACGACCAAAAGGATCAAGTGAGGGATCAAGAAAAGTAAGAACTCTAGCTCGTTGATAATCCTTTAAAATTGGTTCAAACGGCTTAATTTTGTAGACGGACATAACAAAAATACTAATAAGCAACACTACAGATAAAAACAAAAATAGGTATTGTTTTAGTTTGAGTTTTGAAAATAAGACAACCGAAAACCAGGAGAAAATTATTACCAGTGCCGTTCCTAGATCGGGCTGAATAAGAGTCAAAAAAAGTGCTGGAAGTAACATCAAAAACATATAAATAATATCAACAAGGCGAACCCTCCCAACACGAGTGGAGAAAAAAGATGCAAGAAAAATAACTGAAACAAATTTATAAAGCTCTGACGGCTGAAGTTGAAAAATCTTTAGATCAATCCAGCGAGTAGCGCCACCAGTTGTTTTTCCAAAAACATCAACCAAAATTAAAAGTATTATACTCCCAATATAAAGATACCAACTAACTCCAGAAAATACGCGATAATTCGTAGCAGAAAGTATTAAAACAAAAACCAGTGCAATTAAAAAAAATATCAGTTGCTTTGTTGCCAAGGTGTTATCCGGTTGAGTAAAAATTAAGCTATAAATTACCGCGATTCCAATAATTGCAAGTAGCACCGACATTAATAGTAGCAAAAAATCGAGATTTTTTATTTTCGAGAACATCTTATTTTTTCTTTATTGCAATAACAATTTTTTCTTTTTGGATTTCAAGCAATTTTGAATTTTGACAATCTACTAGGTTTTCTTTTGAAATTGATTTTGCCAATGTTTCTTTTTTGATAAATTCAGAAAATTTAACAATTGTATTTTGAATCTTGCCACTTGTTTGATAAAAAACGACTATTTCGTCAGAGACAATAAGACCAGCTTCTTTTCGTAAGTCCTGTATCGCTCTGATTATATCACGCGCCGATCCTTCAGCAATTAAATCTTTGGTTAAATTTGTGTCAAGAAAAACTTCGTCGGAATGATCAGAATTTTTCACTTCTTTGACATTGATTTCATCAGCAATAATTTGCTCTAAGTCATCAGAAAGTTTTTTCCCGGAATATGAAAGCGATGAAAGTGGTTGGCGAATTTTTATTTTTGCTTTCGCTCTTTTTGCCAAACCAATTTCAACAATTTTTCTCGCTCTTTCCATTTGGTTTTCAATTTCATCATCAATTAGTTCTTTGTTTGTTACTGGAAAATCCGCAAGATGAACCGACTCCTTGCCGGTTAAATTCTTGTAAATCTTTTCTGAAATAAACGGCGCAAACGGCGCAAATAAAATTGACAATTTTACAAGCAGGTAATGTAATGTTCGTTGAGCAGAAATCATATCGTTTTTATCCTCTGATTTCCAAAACCTTTTTCTTGACCGACGAATATACCAATTAGACATCTCGCCAATAAATACTTTAAACAAGCGAGTTGCCGACGGTATATTATATTTTAAAAGTGAACTTTCAACATCTTGATTCAGCTTTTCAATTTTTGATAAGATCCAAAGGTCTAAAATATTTTTTATATCCTCTTTTCTAAAATTACCAACCGATAAATCTTCACAATTAACATAAAGCATAAAAAAGCAGTAAGAATTCCAAAGCATTCGAAGCATACCGGTTGAATATTCAGACAAATCTGATTCGGAGAAATTAAGATTTTCTGCTAACATAACCGGCGAGGAAGAAAGATAAATTCGCATCACGTCGGCGCCGTATTTATCCAGCATTTCCATTGGGTCAGGATAATTTTTTAATCGTTTCGCCATTTTTTTCCCGTCTTCTGCCAAAATAATTCCGTTAACAATTACATTTTTAAACGCCGGTTTCGCCATTACAGCAGTTGATAAAACATGAAGATAGTAAAACCATGATCTGGTTTGATCAATACCTTCAGCGATATATTCAGCCGGAAAATTATTTTCAAACTTCCCTTTGTTTTCGAAAGGATAATGCATTTGCGCATATGGCATTGAGCCGGAATCAAACCAAGTATCGAGAACATCAGGAATTCGCTTCATTATTCCACCACACTTATCACAATTAAAAATGATCTTGTCGACAGTATGTTTGTGCAAATCATTAATTTTTTGCCCAGATAATTCCTCAAGCTCTTTTACTGACCCGACGACGACTTTATGATTGCAGATTTTTTCATTTTGATTTGTAATTTCCGCCTCGGCTCGCGCCGAGCGAGACGGGTTGATTTTTGATTTTTGATTTTTGATTTTGGCTTCGCCATCACAAACCCAAATCGGAATTACCGACGCCCAATATCGCTGGCGGGAAATTGACCAATCGCGAGCGCCATTTAACCATTCGCCAAAACGACCGGATTTTAAATGTTTTGGCGACCAGTTAATTTCTTTGGCTAATGCTAGGGCCTTATCTTTTATTTTTTCAACCGCAACAAACCACGACGAAGTGGCATAATTTAAAAGCGGCGTCTCACATCGCCAACAATGCGGGTAAGAATGAGTATATTCTTCTTGTGAAAATAAAAGATTATTTTTTTCTAGATATTCGATAATTTTTTTGTCAGTCACTTTTACATCTTCGCTTGGTTTTACCGAAAGTCCAGAAAATTCACCGTAACCTTCTTTAATTTTTCCATCCATTCCAATATGTTGGATAAATGGCAAATTAAGATCTTTCCCAAGTTTCAAATCGTCTTCACCAAAAGCCGGCGCGATATGAACAATACCAGTGCCATCATCGGTCGTAACAAAACCACCATTGACAACTTGATAACTATTTTCAGCATTTTTAATTTCTCCGACATTTTCAAAAAGTGGTTTGTATTTCTTGCCGACTAAATCTTTACCGAAAAATTCTTTAATGACTTCATATTCATCATCTGTAAAAACATCATTAACTCGATCCTTGGCCAAAATATAATAATTTCCATCAACTTTTGACTTTTGACTTTTCACTTTTAACTTGCAATAAATGATTTTGTCATTTATTGCCAAAGCGACATTGCCAATTAATGTCCACGGAGTTGTTGTCCAAGCGAGGACGAAAGTCCGAGCTTGTCCTGAGCTTGTCGAAGGATCCTCAACTAATTCAAATTCGGCAATCAACGACAAATCCTTAACATCTTTATAGCCCTCGGCGACTTCGGATTGTGATAAAGTTGTCTCACAGCGCGGGCAAATATGCATCGAACGATAACTTTCGTAGATTAAACCTTTATTCCAAAGTTCTTTAAAGACCCACCAAACCGATTCCATATAGTCGAGATCCATTGTCTTGTAAGCGTTTTCCATATCAACCCAACGTCCTAGACGACGAATAATTTTCTTCCATTCAGGAACATAACTCAAAATTTTAGAGCGGCAGACCTCATTAAATTTATCGACACCCATCTCATCAATTTCCTTCTTGTTTTTAACATTAAGCTCTTTTTCGGCAATATTTTCAATTGGCAAGCCATGGCAATCCCAGCCCCATTTGCGTTCAACCAATCTGCCTTTCATTGTCCAAAAACGAGGCATGATATCTTTCATAATCCCAGTTAAGATATGACCGTAATGCGGCGTTCCGGTTGCAAACGGCGGGCCATCATAAAAAACGTAAAGTGGCGCGTCTTTTCGGATTTTTAATGACTTCTCGAAAATTTTATTCTCATCCCAAAATTTCAGAATTTCTTCTTCTTGTCTTGGCAAGTTCATTTTTTGGTCTACCCTGTTAAATGTGCCTTTGGACTTCGGCTTCGCCGATTTAACAGGGTCAACTTCTTTAAACATAATTTCATATTAGCGGAAATATGCGGTAAATTCAACAAAATCAACAAACTGGTTGTTTTACCACTACTCAACTACGTAGTTGAGTAGTGGTAAAATCAAATAAATAACAAAGAACTAGAGGTCGATTTCGAAAATTTTAGTCCGGGATTTATAGCCAGAAATTAATTTCACCCTAGATTTTGAGACAGAAAAATGTTTTGCCAGAATTTCAGTAACACGAATGTTAGCTTTCCCCTCCTTTGGCTCTGGTCTCACCCAAATTTTAAAACCACCGACAAGATCCGGTGTGATTTGTTCAATCCTAGCTTTTGGAACGACTCTGACTTCAACTTTCATTATCCAGTGCTTCATTAACAAGCCGGTCGGCAATTTTATTTTCCTCTCGCGGAATATGAACAAAGGAAATATTTAAATTCA
>CAZVFH010000008.1:0-2115 GCA_964626415.1 uncultured Candidatus Saccharibacteria bacterium | reverse complement strand
TCGGCAATTTTATTTTCCTCTCGCGGAATATGAACAAAGGAAATATTTAAATTCATCTGCGAAATCATCTGCCGAAGTTGAGCAATTAGAAGTTTAATGTGATCCTGCTTAATTTTATAATTACCATTAATTTGCTCAACAACAAGCTGTGAATCAAGTCGGCAAACAACTTCTTTTTTATTATGATTATTTTCGGAAAACCACTTTGACTTTAAAAGTATGTCAAGCGCTGAAATTATTGCTTGATATTCGGCTTCATTGTTAGTCGCCCTGCCAATTGCTTTTTTAAAATGATGAATTTCTTTTTCCTTGTCATCAAAAAAAACAATCCCGATCGCCGCCGGGCCGGGATTTCCACGAGAACCACCATCGGTGTTAATATACATTTTGTTCATATTTATCACAAACAACTTGACGGAGCGGGTGCGACGACATAGCCGAAACTGTCATTAAACTTTTTGTCGCCACAAAACTGCCCATCGCACGAATCCGGCAGTGAACAAGTCGTGCTGTCACCTTTAGCACCGCAACTCCAAATTATCGATGCACCACCACTACCGCAAGTGTAATGATACTGATTTCCCCACGGATCATTGTAGATTGGCGTCTCTAGATATCTTTCTGGAACCAGCGTATGATCAACTATTACACTCCAGCCATCATCAGATGCCGGCAATTTTCCTTTTTCATTTTGAAATAGTTTTAACGCCGAGACCAAAGTATTCATGTCTGACTGAGCTTTGGCAACTTGCCCTTTCTTTTTGGCATTTCCATAGGCAATAAAAACAACACCAAGAAGTAAGGCGATTATTGTGATAACGATTAGTAATTCGATTAAAGTGAAAGCTTTTTTTGACATTTGAAATTTAGATTTATTTAGAAATTAGATATTAGAAATTAGAAATTTATTTGCTATATTCCCAATCCAATTTTCTCTTTGACTTCCGAAAGTGTCTGTTTTGCTAATTTTTCAACTTTTTCACTTCCGTCAACTAAAATTTTTTTCAGCGCTGGTTTGTCAGAAATTATTTCTTTAAATTTTTCCTGTTTGGGAATGAGAAATTCGATGATTGCATCCGCGAGTTCTTTTTTAAAATCAGCATAACTTTTGCCAGTAAAATCCGCCTCTAAACTTTTGATATCGCGACCGGAGACGCCGGAGAAAATATTTAACAAATTTGTCATCGCCGGCTTATCCTCGCGGGAAACAATTTCATCACCGGAATCGGTAACCGCTTTTTGAATTTTTTTTCTGATGACTTCGGATGAATCATCAAGCCCGATATAACTCAACTCCGATTCGGCTGACTTTGACATCTTTTTTTTCGGATTATCAAGCGACATAATTCTAGCTGATGATGTCTTAATTATCGGCTCCGGGACGGTAAAAACTTTGCCATAAATATTATTGAAACGAATTGCTAAATCGCGAGCCAATTCGACGTGTTGTTTTTGGTCCTCGCCAACCGGAACATCAGTCGTTTGATAAAGTAGAATATCAGCCGCCATCAAAACCGGATAATTAAAAAGTCCGGCAGTTGATTTTTCCCGAGTAACTTCTGACTTTTCTTTATACTGCGTCATCCTGGATAACTCCCCCATTGTTGTAAAGCAGTTAAGAATCCAAGCGAGTTCCGAGTGTTCCGGGCGAGTTGATTGGACGAAGATTACTGACTTGGAAATGTCAACACCAAGCGCTAAAAACCAGGCGGCAGTTTTTAAAATATTTTCTTTCAACTTTGGATCACGATTTGCGGTAATTGCGTGCAAATCAACAACACAAAAAATCGAAGTCGCCTGTTCTGAGCTACCTGCGGTGAGCGAAGTCGAACCCGTCGGAGAATCAACTTTATATTGCAAATCAATCCACTGCTGAACGGCACCCAAATAATTTCCCAAATGCAATCCGCCAGTTGGTTGAATTCCCGAGAATACTCGTTTCATAATTGTTTAATAAAGGATATTCTTACACTGATTTTTTACGCTGATTATCACTGATAAAACATATCTGCGTTCTATCAGTGTGAAAGATCAGCGTAGTTATTTTTGTAATTTTGTAATTTTGTCCGTTTTTGTAATTTCGCTAGTAATGATTTCAGTTTATCAGCATTTCCA
>CAZVFH010000007.1:0-27936 GCA_964626415.1 uncultured Candidatus Saccharibacteria bacterium | reverse complement strand
GATATTTTTGTTAAGGTTTTGAGGAATGAGTAAAAAATTGGAGTAAAAACTATCATTGACCCGCCTGCTGGCGAGGCAGGTCAATTTTCACTGATTAACACTGATGAATTCATTTTGCAAAAAAATGTGAGTTTTGATACAATCAGTTCATAATATTATCAAAAATACTATGCCAGTAAATACTTCGAAAGAAAAAATTGAGGAAATCTTGACTCGCGGTGTCGAGAGAATTTATCCAACAAAAGAAGAGTTGGAAAAACTTTTGTTGTCCGGAAAAAGAATAAAGCTCTATCAAGGATTTGATCCAACCGGGCCAGATTTGCATCTTGGACATTTGGTCGGGCTTTTGAAATTAAAGCAATTTCAAGATCTTGGTCACGAAGTAATATTTTTAATTGGTAATGTCACTGCAACAATCGGCGATCCTTCCGGCAAAACTACGGCCAGAAAAATTTTACCTCGAGATCAGGTTGAACAATTTGCAAAATCTTATAAAACTCAAGCGTCAAAAATTCTAAATTTTGGTGGGGAAAATCCAGTCAAAGTCAAATATAACGGTGAGTGGTATGACAAAATGAATGCGCTCGAACTTGCAAAAATAACCAACCACTTAACTTTTGCCCAAGTTATGGAGCGAGATTTGTTTCAAGAAAGGCAAAAGTCGGGGCAAGATGTTTATATTAATGAATTTATTTATCCCGCGCTCCAAGCTTATGATTCGGTAGTTTTGGATGTTGATTTGGAAGTTGGTGGGTCAGATCAGATGTTTAATATGATGATGGGACGCAAGTTGATGCGCAATATGAAGCAAAAAGAGAAATTTGTCATGACTTTGTCACTTCTGGTTGATTCGATGGGAAATAAGATCGGCAAAACTGAAGGGAATGTTGTCGCTTTGGATTCTGACCCCAAAATGTTATTTGGCGCAGTTATGAATTTTCCTGATGATGTTATTATTAAAAGTTTTGAGCTTATTACCAATCTTCCGGTGGAAGAAATAGAATCAGTTGGCAAGAGTTTGGTCGATGGCATGAATCCCCGCGATGCAAAAATTAAATTGGCAACAGAGATAGTAACATTACTTCATTCAAAAGATGAAGCAGAAATAGCGGAAAAATATTTTAATGATACATTTTCAAAAAAAATTGTTCCCGATGATATTTTGGAGATTTCACTTTCTGCTGGTGAAAATTTGCCGGCAAAATTAGTCGAAGTGGGTATTATCTCTTCCGGTAATGAATGGCGGCGTTTAATTTCTTCCGGCGCTGTTGAAACCGAAAGTGGCGAAAAAATCTCCGATATTAATTATCTGCCAAAAGAAAATACTGTTCTAAAAATCGGCAAAAAAAGGTTTGTAAAAATTGTTCTCTGAAAATCGTCCCTCGACAACTCGTAGGTGTCAAAAAGCGGTCAATCTTAAAAAAACAAGACTGGTTTGTTTTGTTGATTTTTTGCTCCAGATTTGCTAAATTAGCATTGTGCACGCTTCAGCCAAGGGCTGATAATGGTAGATTTACCCCGCACTTGGTGGGTCCGTAGCTCAATGGTAGACCTGCCCGCCGCACGGGTCGCTAGCTCAATGGTAGAGCAGTAGCCTTTTAAGCTATTGGTTCTGGGTTCGAGTCCCAGGCGACTCACCAACTGTGGCAGGCGGGGCAGTAGCCTTTTAAGCTATTGGTTGAGCGTTCGAGCCGCTCCGGACTCACCAAGTGCGGAGACAGTCCGGGCTACGGATTGGTTCCGAGTTTCCGCCTCGGCGATGCCGTAGGCGAGACGGGCGAGTCTTGGGCGGTGTACCAATCATTGCTCAAAAAAATTATTGTTGCAGAAAACCGCCCAAAGTTGGCGGTTTTTTGTTGGATATGTATTAAAATCAAATTAAAATAATAAATTTCCAGATTCCGACCCTCTATTCTCTATTCGCTATTCTCTACTCATCTCCTCCGCTTGGCTTTGATTCTTTTTGGTTTGTTGTCTTCTTCCGACAAAAAGTTTATCATCACGACAATTAGCCAGTAAAATAGTGCACCCCAAAAAGCCGAAGCAAAATCAGCGACATAAAATCCTTTGACAATCGTTGATGCCAGCCAAAACATCAGAGCGTTTATTATCAAAGTAAAAAGTCCGAGAGTTAAAAAATTAATCGGCAAGGTCAAAATTATCATCAAAGGGCGAATTGTCGCATTAATTAAGCCAAAAATTGCCGAAGTAATGAGCGCCGACCAAAAAGTTGAAAACGAAACCCCGGGCAAAAGATAAGCCACAAGCAAAAGAACAAAAGTATTTAAAAGCCAGCGGATGAGCCACATCATTTCCTCCTAAAATTTAAAAGTACTAAAGATATCGGCGGAGCAATAATCCAAAGAGTTTTCATTCCAAAAATTATTGAGGCGACACGCGATGTCTGCAAAATTCCTGCTCTTGTTGCTTCCGGTAAAAAGCCAAGAACAGTAGATATAATCAAAGCAACAGTTAGTGCGACATAAATTATCACTTCAAGCGGCGAAAGATCACCGCTTCCGGAAGCCGAAGAGTTTATTGCGCCGGAGACAAAAAATATTATCAACAAAAACAGGGCAATCGCTACGGTTCCTTCCGACATATTACCGCGAACCCAAATTTGATTGGCGATGACTTTATTGCCTTGAAAAAATTGAAAAACATAGTCAGTAAAATTACCGGCCATTACCATTGCGATATAAGTCGAACACAAAACAGTTATGGTTTTTTCTCTTTTCAAAATAAAACCATAAGCAATACCGAGTACAAATGTGAGCCCAATAAAAACATCCCAACTGGGGATCTTTTCCATTACCCCTCCGAATTATTATTTACACTCTTATTATAGTTCTCCCAAAAAATTTTGTAAATAGCCACCGCAAGTTGTAAATTTTATTTGATTATGATATAACAAAGGTGTTTTGTACCTACACAACTAGGGCAGACGCCCGAAGGAGGCGGTCAAGTTGAATACTAGACAGAAGAGGATTATTTTGGGTGCGATTATTTCAGTCGCCATTGTTGCTGGGGTTTGTTGGTTTTTTTCTCATCTGATACTAGAGCGAAGCCAAAAACAGCTAGATTTGCTGATTGAAAGCGCTTATCGTGACAAGGCAATTGAAAATTGGTCGCATTTAATCAACACCATGTCTAAAATCGAAACTGAAACGAGCGGAAGTCAGGTCGATTTTTATGCATTTTCTAAATACATCGAACAAATAATTGTTGATTTTGAAAAATCGATTCCTAAATGTAAAGCAAATATTCCGCCAGAAAAATATAAAGAATTTCACACTAGCATTATCAATCTCGCTGAAAAATTATTAGACGCAATCAAAAGCATTCGAGATTATGGTGCGAACGGCGTCGAGATTAACAGACAAAAACTTAGCACGGCGGTATCGGTTTTGCATGATGCCCAATCGACAACTTTCAATTCATGGCCGGCAGATACCGGCAAGCAATTGCTTCAGCCAAAGAATGATATTTTTGCCAGTGTTGCCAAAAACTTCAACGAATCCAGGCGGTCAAAAAGAGTCGCAAGTTCGTCTTCTGGGTCACCAACAATTTCAATTCCGGTTTTCACTAATCCTGTTAGAGCGGCATATTTTTCAAGATTGCGTGATTTGATTCGCCAATATAAAGGTCTTCGAAATCAATTGGGAGGTGGAATTACTGATCGAATCCATCTTAATAGAATGACCTATTCAGATCGATTGACGTTGGAGAATGCGAAAGATAGTCGTCAGGTAATTTTGAATTCCATGAATTCGATTTTAGTGCCAAGTGGTTGTGAGGATTTATATGATATTGCTGAAAGTGCGGTCAGAAATGGTCGAGATGCAGTTGATATTCTTCTTCAGGGTGACTGGAACACTTTTCATCAGATGTCCAATAATGGAATTGCGAAAAAAGCATACAGAACCTTTGGGCTTGGTGGCTAGCCATGAAAAATACACTCGTTATACTTCTTATTATCCCTGTATTTGCTGTAATTTCTGGATGTCAAAAACGGGAGCAGATTGCCTCAACAAACTTTGACACTTTTGTCCTGCCGAAACCGCGGGTAGAACTGAAAAAAGTAATTGTCAACAATAAACCGCTAGTTTCTGATGAAGTGCATCCAAAAACAAAACCACAGATTGCGCTTGTGCCGCCGATTCAGAAAACTTGTGAGCAATCGCCAGTTGTGGACATTATCGTCATTGATCTTGATTCACAAACACTTTTCGCTTATGACGATGAAAATCAGGATAGAGAATTAAAGGCGTTTTTCATTTCCGGCGCTGGTCCGATTGAAAAAACTGATTATATCATGGACTTGCCACTTAGTCATCGAAGGGAAATATCAGAATTTCCACCAGAAGTCAGAAAACAGGTTGTCGAAGCTTTGAAAAAAACAAAAAACCATTATTTGTCGGAACTGCCACACAACCATTTGGGGACATTTACTATTATTGATAAGGATATCGACCATTACAGTGATGCTTTCCGATGCCCGATGCATTATGCCCTAAATTATTTTGAAGGTCATTATATTCATTCGACTGAACCAAAATATTATTCTAAAATCGGTCAGCCGGCATCTCACGGTTGTATTCGAGAAAGAGAAGAGAATGCAATTTGGCTCTACGCTCATTCAAGAGTCGGGACAAAAGTCGTTATTGAGCGATCAAGCTCTAAAGAAGTTGAATTAGTCAGCAGATTCTAACCTATTAAATAAATCAGCGAACAAACTATTTGTTCGCTTTTTTTATTCATTTCTGCTATAAAGATAGTGTAGTTGAACTCGAAAAAGGAGGTCGCGGAAATGCGACGAATGTTGGCGGCTTTGTTTTTATTCTCTCTGATTTCGGTTTTTGCACAGGCAGATCAGATAGCATATCTGAATTATGGCAAACTTTGGGTTTATGAGTCGGGGAAAAGCCGTTTGGTCAGCGAACAAACCCAGTATCTCGATGTAAAATGGTATAAGAAATCAAAAGTTGCGGTCGTACGAGCGGGCAACATCGAATTGGTTGATACCACAAATGCCAAAACTGAAAAATTAACCAGCATCGGCAACATTCGCAATATTCTTGTTTTGCCAGACAAGAACAGAATACTTTTTGCACGAATCGTCGGTCAAGACTCTAAAGCTTTTCTCGAGGGTTTCGATATCCATTACTACGATCTTTACTCCATCGTTCTCGACAACAAAAAAATCAGCCGAATCGGGAGGATTGCGAGGGCTTGTAAGATTGAGAACATGTTTGTGGTTGGGAGTGATGTTTATTACCTGATGACAGTAGGTGATGGAGATGGTTATCAGGATATCCGAAAAATATCACTGACGAATGTCAAGCAGAAAGAGATCTACCAGACAGATAGGTCATTAATAAGTGAGATCTGCTCGATCTGTCCCGACAAGTCAGGCAAGCAACTGGTAATGCTTGCTATGAAGATTACTGCAGGTGATGCAACACCTCGTGCCGTTTGGAACCTTTTTGTTGCCACTATCGACCCCCAAAAACCAAAACCCAAACCAGCAATATTATGCCGCCTCGATCCCTCTCCTTTCCAGTCGTACAGTGAAGTTGTTGATGGCAGTTGTATCTTGTCCGACGGATCGCTGGTTTTCGGTGTCAGGAGTAGTGAAGGAGGTTGTAAGTTATTTCGCTTTTCTTTTGAGAGTGGCAAAATAATCCAAATTGCCGATGGTTATCGACCAGATGCAATCAGTGAGCAATGAATCAAACATTACTGGAAAGTTAAACTCTTTCCGGTTTTTTTATTTCTGGATTTTTTTCTGGGGATTTTTTCTTGCCAAATTTCCCTTAAGAAGCTAGTATAATAGTGAATTCCATAATTTTGCATTTTGATCTTTGATTTTTGAATTTATTATGTCCGGACATTCAAAATGGGCGACAACTAAACGAAAAAAATGGGCAGTCGATGCAAAAAGATCGGCTATTTTTACTAAACTTGCAAATTTAATCACGATTGCCGCCCGTGAAGGCGGCGATCCGGCGATGAACTTTAAATTGCGATTAGCGATTGATAAAGCAAAATCGGCGTCAATGCCGAAAGAAAATATTGACAGAGCAATAAAGCGCGGAACAGGTGAACTCGGAGGCGCAGCGATCGAAGAGATAATTTACGAAGGATATGGTCCCGGAGGTGTTGCAATTTTAATTTTATGTCTAACTGATAATCGACAAAGAGCAGTTTCTGAAATTCGCTCCGTTTTCAACAAATTTGGCGGGTCTCTGGCTGAAGCCGGTAGCGTTTCTTATCTTTTTGAAAAAAAGGGGCAGATCATTATTAGTCAAACAGAAAATAGCAAAACAGTTGAGCAGTTGGGGGAAATAATAATCAATTCTGGCGCTGATGATTTTGAAATTGAAAGTGATGATTTGATTATATACACTCAGATTTTTGAATTGCAAAAAGTAGTTGGTTTTTTTCGGGATGCCGGAATTAAAATTCAGTCATCAGAAATTGTTTATCTGCCAAAGTCCTTTGTCGAAGTTTCCTCCGACAAAAAACCAGCTGTAGAAAAATTACTTTCGGCACTTGATGATTTGGATGATGTCAGTGAGATATTCACCAATGGATGACGAATTATCCAAATGACTAATAACGAATATTTGTCATTCGTTATTTGGACTATTAGTTATTCTTAGGTGGTATGAAAATTCTTGGTATTGATCCTGGCACAGCAATTGTTGGTTGGGGAATAATCGAAGTTTTAAATGATGGTCAGAAGCCGAAGGTTTTGTCATGCGGAATAATATCAACTGACTCAAAGTCATCGGATTCCGATCAGCTTGAGATTATTTATGATTCTCTTTGTGATATAATTAATAAGGAAAAACCGGAGGTTGTTGCAGTAGAAAAATTGTTCTTTTTCAAAAACCAAAAAACGGTGATGACGGTTAGTCAAAGTCGTGGAGTGATTTTATTGGCTGTAAAGAAGTCAAAACTGCCATTTTTCGAATATACCCCGCTTCAAGTCAAACAGGCGCTGACCGGTTACGGCAGAGCGGATAAAAAGCAAATTCAGGAAATGGTGCGTGTTACTTGCGGACTAAAAACTTGTCCAAAACCGGATGATGCCGCCGATGCGTTGGCGATCGCGATTTGTTGCGGACAAACTGCACCTATGAATAACGAATTATCCAAATAACGAATAAATAATTAACGGATATTCGTTATTGGTTATTTAGATTATTGGTTATCCTTAGGTGGCATGTCATTAATTAAGATCAACAAAAAAATCACCCAAAACGGTTTTATTTCACCGGTTTTGCGCCAGAATATCATTACTGGTGATTGGATTGTAATTGCTCCCGGCCGCGCGCGTCGTCCTGATGATTTTGTTCATCCGGAATTGCCAGCGATAAAGAGAAAAGGAGATTGTCCTTTTTGCGTCGGATCAAAGGGTTACAAAGGAAACGAGATTGTCTCGACAAAAAAAGATTTGTATGTAATTGAAAATAAATTTCCGGCGTTTTATGAAAAAAATACCGGCACCAGAAGTTACTATCCGGAGGAGAGTTTTTATCGCGAGAGGTCATCAATCGGCCATCATGAAGTGGTAATAATTAAAGATCACAATCAGTTACTTACATCTTTCTCAAAATCATTGACTTTTGCCTTGTTTTCAACTATTCTAGAACGATACAACGAAATAAAAAAAGATGATCAGGTTTCCTCGATTACGCCGATTTACAATCATGGGCCAGAAGCAGGAGCTTCAATTGAACATCCGCACGCCCAAATTTTTGCTTCAAGTGTTGTTGCTAATACCGTAAATCGTGAAATGGATGGAGCAGAGCGATATTTCGGAATAAATGGCGTTTGTGTTTATTGTGATATAATCCGCCACGAAAGAGCGGAGAAAAAGCGGGTCGTTTATCAAAATGATAAATTTTTAGCTTATGCTCCCTTTGCTTCCAGGTTTCCATTTGAGGTTTGGATTACGCCAAAAACGCACAAAAGTCAATTTGAAAATTCAAACCAAGCAGAGATTGAAGAATTTTCAGATGCAACAGTTGAAGTTCTTGGGCGACTGGAAAAGATCATTCCGAATATACCGTTAAATTTATATATTAGAACACTTCCGACAACACTCGAAGATTGTGGCTATTACCACTGGTATTTAGAAATCGCTCCGCGCCTAACTTTGTTCGGTGGCTTCGAACTCGGCTCGGGCGTAATAATCAACATAATCCCGCCAGAAAAAACCGCGGAATATTTAAGGAAATAATGAAATGGAAAAGTTTATTTATAATAAATTTAGCGCTGTTGTGCCTTCGTATAACGAATCAAAAAGATGCACAAGAGTAATTTCGGAACTGCTTAAAATAAAAGAACTTTTTGAATTGATTTTTGTTGATGATGGCAGCACTGACGACACTGAAAATACTGCCAAAGATTTTTTCAACGATCCGAGATTTCGCTACATCAAACATAAAAAAAATAAAGGCAAAGGAGCAGCGCTTTTTTCAGGAATTCAGAAAGCCAAAAGTGATGTGATATTATTTCTGGACGCTGATTTGCAAAATATCACAGCGGCAAAGATTAAGAGAATTGTTTATCCGGTGCTAAAAGATGAAGTTGATGTTGCGCGCGGAGCTTTTCGTCGCCGGCGCGGACGAGTCACTGAGTATGCAGTTAGGCCGATGATGGAAATTCTTTTTCCCGGTATGTATTTTGAACAACCAATCAGCGGACAGATCTGTGCTAAGAAAAGTTTTTTAAAATCAGTAAGTTTTGAAAAACGATATGGAGTTGACATTGGTCTTCTTTTTGATGCCATTGAATCGGGTCAAAGAATAATTGAAGTTGATATCGGCAAAATTGTTCATAAGGCCAACAAAGAGGATGTAATTGGGGAGATGTCTCGTCAGGTTCTTGAAACGATGATTAAGAAAGCCGGGCTTATTCAACACAAATATAAATTAGTAATTTTTACCCTAGATGACACTTTAATTAAAAAATCGGCGCTAGATTCAATATTTAAAAAGTTAGGAGTGCTGAAAGAAATTGAAAAAAATTCCGAGCTTTTAAGGGTTAATAAAATTGATATGGCTGATTTTCTTCATAAAAATGCTCGGTTATTTGAAGGAATTTCAATTGAAAAAATTACTGAAATTACAGACAAAATATCACTGGCAAAATATTCTTATGAAGTAATTCACGCATTGCGAAAAAGAAAATATCAAGTCGGAATAATTAGTTCAAATTTTTCTCCGATTGTAGCGTCTCTGGCTAGGCGACTTGGGGTTCCCAACATTGAATCAGTAGGACTCGTTGATAAAAATGGGCTACTCACAGGAAAAATTACAGAAGGTTCAGTAAAAAAATGGTCATATCCGACTATTGAGGAAACATATAGACATGCTTTTGTCCGAATGGTAAAGAAGAGCGAAGTTAGGTCATCAGAAGTTGTTATGGTTGCCAGCAGTGAAAGAGCCATCCCTTTAATGACCTCTTCCGGATTAAGTATTGCTTATCATCCAAAATCACCATGGGTAAAAACGATCGCCGATAAAACCATTTCTTTGCACGCAGAGATATTAGCAATAATTGAATAAAAAAGAAAAGAGCAGAATGGAAATTAGACGAATTCCTGCTGATGTTAGTGTCGAAGAAGAGAGCGCTAGCGATGTCACCGAATATTGGCTTCTTCGCCACGGGAAAGCTCCGCACAACAAGCCGGATGAAATTGCGACATTCGCTGGCGGGAGAATTGATAATCCATTATCAGAAGAAGGAGAAACAGAAACCGAACTTTTAGCGGAGAAAATTGTTTTGGAAACTGATTTTGATTTGATTGTTGCCAGCCATATGACAAGATCAAAACAAACTGGAGAGATTATTGCTCAGAAAATGAAAGAGTTGAAAAACAAGAAGGTCGAAGTAGTTGAAATTGATGACTTGCAGGAAGTTGATGTTGGTGATTTTACTGGCCATACTGAAATAGAAGCAAAAGAAATGAATCCTCAAGTTGCCGAGGCTTTTTATTCCGGAGAAGTTGAAAAATGGGATTTTCCCAGTGGTGAAAATCATCAGATGTTAAAATCAAGAATTGAGCATGTGATTGAGCAAATTAAAGAGTTGGCTCACGGCAAACCAAGAATTTTGTTAATTGGCCACGGAATGTTTAATCGAGCGATAAATCATTATTTAGCTCGCGATCAGGAAAATCTCTGGCGGCCGCGAGCTTATCCGCATGATCAAATTATTATTTTTAAGTTGAAATAAAAGATGAGAATTGGATTTTTAAGATATCCCAAGAAATTATATGAAAGCGGCAAAGTTTTGCGTGGCGGTTCGGAAATTGCCAATCAACATCTGATTGATTTTTTGAGGTCATCCGGTGTTGAAGTAATTGAATTTATGCCAGAAAGCGCTGAACGGCTAAAATTGATTAACATTCCAGCAATTGGGACTCCATTAATGTTTCAAGAGTTATTGCATAAAATCGACAAAATTAACACTTGCGATTTACTGATTACCACTAATTGGTTTGGAGCAATAATTCCGGAAGTAAAGGTGCCATTGGTAACAATATTTCATGCAAATGCCAGTATGGTTTTGGATTCAATTCAAGATAAAAATATTTTTGACAAGGGGATACTATCAAAATGGTTAGAAAAAGTTGAACCATACAAAATCGGGCAAATATCAGATCAAAGCAAACATGAAACAGTCATCACTATTAGTGAGAGTTACTTTGCAAATAACTCCGATCGGGTAATTGCTGTTAGTCGGTTTTTAAAAGAAAGTTTGGTTAAATATTATTCTGCCGATCGAAAAAAAATTGATGTTGTTTTAAATACATATCCTGACGATTGGAGTAATATCAATGTCGATCGAAAGTTGGCAAAAAAAAATATTTCATTGGTCTGCCTAACTCGATTACCGGTTGATTACAATGGTTTTGTCGGCAAGGGAGCCGATCGAATATTTGAACTTTTCAGCTCCGTTTCCGGAATTAATAAAGTTTTAATTGCCTCAACCAAACCAAAATCATTTGACAAATTATTAAAAGATTTTTTTCCTGATGTAGAATATTTCGAGAATTCCAGCAGGCGCGAAGTTGGAGAACAAATAGCAAACACACAATTATCCTTTCATCCATCGAGATGTGAAGCTTGTCAGTTGACATTAATTGAAGCTATGATGATGAGGAATGTAGTAATCACTTTTCCGGTTGGCGTAGCGGAGGAATTGATTGAAAATGGCAAAGACGGTTTTATCGTCAATAGCGTTAAAGAAGCGATTAAAATTATAAATTGGCTGAAAAATCAGCCGGAAGAAATCGAAAGAATTGCCACAAATGCTAGGAGTAAAGTTTTAACCAACTTATCAAAGGAAAAAATTGGTGGTCAATATCTAAAAATTTTTCAAGAATTAATCAAGAAAAAAAATGCCTAAAATCAGTTTTGTTATGCCGGAAAAAAATCGTGGCGATCGAATCGGGAAAACCATCCAAACAATAATTGATCAAACGGAAAAAGATTTCGAGTTGATTATTGTTGACGATCACAGTGACCCAAGCGATAAGACCGAGGAGATTGTAAAAACATTTAATGACAAGAGAATTCGTTTTATTCATATGCCGGAGGATTTGCCGAAAGGAATTGCCACAGCACGAAATTTTGGTAATCAATTTGCCGAATCATCAATAATTGCAGTTGCTGATTCCGACGATTTGTTTAAGCCGAAAAGAGCGGAGCTAACGATCAAAGCTTTTAAAAAAACTAACTGTGATGTATTTTTTGCCAAAAATGATATTTATGACGAAGTTAAAAAAGAATTCATCCCGCCAATGGAAGATTTTCATTCATTCAATGTTTCGATGCTAAAAAAGAGAAATTATATTGCCCATTCGTCGTCTGCTTACAAAAGACATTTAGCATATGAATTTCCTTATAACTCTTTTTTTAAAAAAGCCGAGGACTATGATTTATTTACTCGCTTAGCAGTTGCCGGTAAAAAATTTTATTTCTGCGATGAAATCGTTTATACCTATATTATCCACAACGAAAATATTTCCAGGGGATTGCGTTTAGTAAATTATAACGATTTAATTCATTTAAATCGTGGCTGGATTAAAAAAGATAGAAACATTGTTATTAAAGGAGCTTTTGGAGAGAACAAATGAAAATATTAATGGTTTCCTTAACCAGTTGTCCAATTCCGTCACCAAAAGAGCAGATTTTTGCTCCAGGGATTATTTGCTACGAATTAGCTAAAGGTCTTAAAAAGCGTGGTCACCAGATTAAAGTTTTTGCTGCTGATGATTCGCGCAAAGATGAAATTGATATTGAGGGCTGTAGCATCAAATCAACATTTAGCCAAAAAAATTTATCAGCAGAAATAAAAAATTATCGGATTAGGGCGCATGAAATATTCGCAATTTCTGCCGCTTTTGAGGAATTCAAAAAAGGTGGCTATGATTTACTTCATTTAAATTCTTTTCCGATTTCCGCCCATTTCAGCGATTTTGTTGATGGTCCGATTACCTGCACTCATCATGGTGCGCCGACCGAAGATCATGATTTAAAAACAGACATTGACAAAATTCGTCAAAAAAAATATTATGACCGGATTAAGTTTATTGCGATCTCTAGCAAACAAAGAGAACTTGGTAAAGAGTATTTTAATTATGTCGCCACAATCCATCATGGAATTGATTTAAATTCTTTTAAATTTAACCCCACCCCAAGTGGCGATTTGGCGTTTGTCGGTCGAATATTAGAGATGAAAGGTCCCGATGTTGCGATCAAAGCGGCGTTTAAGTCAAAAAGAAAAATTAATATTGTCGGTGATCATTCCGATGAAACATATTGGCAGGAGAAAATTTTCCCTTTAATTAAAAATAATAAAAATGTTAAATATGAAGGACATATTGCTTTTAATAAAATTGGCGATGTTTATAGCCGGGCAAAAGCTCTACTTGTGCCGATTGCTTGGGATGAGCCGTTTGGCATGGTGGTAATTGAAGCGATGGCTTGCGGTACGCCGGTAATTGCTTTCAACCGCGGATCAATGTCTGATTTAATTGTTGACGGTGTCACTGGTTTTCTAATCAAACCCGGAGATTTTGATGGTTTTGTTAAAGCAATTGGTAAAATTGGTCAAATTGACCGAAAAAAATGCCGAGAACATGTTGAAAAAAATTTTTCATTAGAGAAAATGGTTGATGAATATGAGGAGTTGTTTACTGAAATTATTGGAAAGAAAAAATGAGGTGTTAAGAATAAAATATTTTTATTTCAATGGAATATAAAGAAGATTTTCAAAAAATTATCTGCCAACTGCATTTTGAGCCGAAGAATCTTATCAGTGGTGATCAAAGATTAGGAGTTTATATTGCTCGGGGATTTATTACTGGAAAAGAAGTACTATTAAAAATATATTCTAAAAACAACAAAGAAAAATTTTATGCTGTAAAGAAGGAAATTTTAGTAGATAAAGTTGTCTCTAGCCACAACAAAATTGCCAAGACCCCAATTGACATAATCAAAGTCATCGCACATGGAGAAAACAACAAGGTCGCTTGGATTGTCCGTCAATTTCGTAAGGGTAGTCCGCTTACCCCCACTAAGAATTATCAGAAAAATGACATTTTGATTAATAAGTATTGCTTAATCGACAAAAGATTTTTGAACACAAAGTTAAAAATCCTTCCCCAAATATTTTACAATTTGGAAGCTTTTCGAAGGGTTGATAAAAAACTATTAATGCGTCGAGAAGTTTCAAAATATTTTGTCGGTCGTTTTCAACCTGATTTGGAAAATTACGGGATCAAAGTTTTGGGACAAAAATTAGGTTTTTCACTTGATAGCCAATTACAAAATTACAATAAAAATAAGTCAACATATTTAAATAAAAACAATCTTTATGTTTCGGTTTCCGATCTAAATCTAGCAAACATTATGGTTAATGAAGATGAGAAAGTTATTTTTTTTGATTTTGAACAACTTTGTCTTGACAATTACATGATCGATCCTTCATTTTTTTGGCTTTTTTTGTGGAGATATCCTGATTGGCAGAAAAAAGTTTTGGACCATTTTGTAAAAACTTTTGAGGATAAAAATTTCTTCATTTCTAGTGTCATAAGACAAATTATCGGTTGGTATGACAATATCTTTGTAAAGTATTCCGACAAAAAGGAAAATATTATTTTAATGAGAAAACTTTATAAATCCCATATTTGGGTCAGATACTTAGAAGCGGCTAAAGATGGATATGGTGCGATAATAAAAATTAAATAAATTGGAGGTGATATGCCAAAGATCAGCTGTGTTATGCCGTGTAGAGACAGAGACAAAATAATTGGTGAATCAATTAAAACAATCATTAATCAAACATTTAATGATTGGGAATTAATTATTGTTGATGACCACAGTTCATCCGAAGACAATACAGGAGAAGTAATCAAATCATTTAATGATAACAGAATAAAGTATTTTAGACTTGAAGATGAAAATGGAATTGGAATCTCAGCTGCTAGAAATTTTGGCAATATAGTTGCAACCGGTGAAATAATTGCCATCGCTGATTCAGACGACATCTATGACCCCAAAAGATTTGAGTTGACAGCCAATGCTTTTGAGGAGAATGATTGTGATCTTGTATATGGTGATATAAAAGCTTGGAATCCGGAGACTGGCGAGATTGGAGATCGAGGAGTTGAATATAAAGTTAGAAAATTTGATTTGAATCATTTTAAAGAATACGATTATATCCCCCACCCAACAGTTGCTTTTAAAAGACAAATTGGGCTAGATTTCCCTTATAACTCTTTTTTTCGTCGAGCTGAAGATTATGATTTTCTCGCTCGCTTAGTACAACATGGTTTTAAATTTTATTTTATTGATCATCCTTTGGTAAAATATCGTCAGCACAAAAGTTCTATTACACATGAGAAATTGTTAAAATTTAATTATTCGGAAATTGCACGGAAAAATCGTGGTTGGAAAGTCGAGAAATAATGAAAATTGATCAGAAAATTTTTAAGACCTATGATATTCGGGGAATTTATCCGGAGGAGATTAATATCACCGCGATTGAAAAAATTGCTTATGCTCAAGCAAAATATTTAAATTTAAAAAATGTTGTCTTGGGTTATGATGCCAGAAATTCGTCACCGGAATTTTACGAGGTGGCCAAAAAAACTTTCATTTCTCAAGGTGTTGATGTTTTTGACATTGGAATGGTGCCGATTGAAGTTTTATATTTTACTTGTGGCAGCAAAAATACTGATGGTGGATTTTATATTTCTGCATCTCACAATCCAAGGGAATACAACGGGGTTAAATTAATCCGTGAAGAGGCAAAGCCGTTGACTTCTGGTTCTGGTTTGGAAGAAGTAAAAAAAGTTGCTTTAAATACTTCTGATATCTTATTGCCGGAAAATGTCGGAAAAGTTGTTGAAATTGATCCGTGGGACGATTATCTCAAAAAAGTATTTTTGATTACAGATGCTGAAAAAATAAAGCCGATAAAAATTATTTGTGATGCATCAAATGGAGTTGCCGGAATTGCGCTCGAAAAAATTGCCGAGAAGTTGCCGGTTGAAATTATTAAGTTAAATTTTAATCCTGATGGAAATTTTCCGAATCACCAACCAAATCCTCTACTCGAAAATTGTCGCAAGCAAGTTTCAGATGAATGCAAAAAACATAGCGATATTTCATTGGCTGCGATATTTGATGGTGATGCTGACCGAGTTGCTTTTCTTGATGAGAATGGTGATTTTATTGACACTGACTATACCAGCGCACTGGTGACAAAAATTTTACTTGGCAAGAATCATGGTCAATCGATTGTCTTTGATTTGCGTCGCGGTTGGGCAATAAAAGATCAGACAGAAATTTTGGGCTCAAAATTTTTTCCGGCCAAATCCGGCTATCCTTTTATCAAACAAAAAATGCGACAAGTTGATGCTATTTTTGGCGGCGAGGCATCAGCTCATTATTTTTACCGCAATTTCTTTTTTTCTGATTCTTCGATCATTACATTACTTTTAATTATCGGCTTTCTGTCAAAAAATAATTTAAAAATATCAGAAGCGATTGAAGAATACAAACAGGGATATTTTATGTTCGAGGAAACAAATTTTAAAGTAGAAAATAGTGATGAAGTTGTCAAAAAATTAAAAAAAGAATTTTCCGACGGTAAAGTGAATTTGCTCGATGGACTTTCAATTGATTATTCAAACTGGCATTTTAATCTTCGGACATCCAATACTCAGCCACTTATCCGATTAAATATCGAGGGGAAAAACCAAGAAATTATCAAAGAGATGAGAAGTAAAATAATAAAAACTATCATTGATTTAGGTGGTCAAGAAGTTGAGGAATAAATAATATGATCGCTTATTTAAAAGGAAAAGTTAAATTGTTTCGATTTGGATTTTTGATTTTGGAAATTGGTGGTGTTGGCTATAAAGTTATTGTGCCACCACAAATTGGTTTGCCGGACAATGTTGTTGACACAAAAAAAGAGTATGAACTTTTCATACATCATCATACAAAAGAGGAAGTTGACGATCTTTACGGTTTTTTAACTTTTCAGGAGTTAGAATTATTCGAAAAATTATTATCCGTAAACGGTGTCGGCCCAAAAGCGGCGATGACAATTATCGGGATGGCACCGACTAAAAAAATTACTCAGGCAATTATCGAAGAGGATACTAAATTTTTCGAATCAGCACCGGGAATCGGGAAAAAAGTGGCAGTGAAGATTATTTTAGAATTAAAGTCCAAAGTTTCAAGTCAAAAATATTCCGGCAATATTAGTGGTGGGGAGCATCAAGATATTTACGATGGACTTGAAACACTTGGATACAGAAAAGTTGAAATTGACAAAATTATTGGCAAAATACCAAAAGAACTTTCGTCCGCCGAAGATAAGATTCGCTGGATGCTGAAAAACTTGTCCACCAATGGATGACGAATTTATCCAAATAACTAATAACGAATAAGAAATGACTGAATTATTATTCAAAAAGTTGTCATATAAGTTAACTGGTTTAGCATATGAGATCGATAATAATATTGGTTATGGTCAAAATGAAAAAATATATGGCGATTGCTTTGAAAAATTACTTTTGCGAGAAGGAATTAGTTATGAAAGGGAAGTTTATTTCCCTCTGAAAATTGATAACCAATTAGTAAAAAAATATTATTTTGATTTTTTGGTTGATGACAAAATAATTGTCGAATTTAAAATTTCTGACAGAAATTACAAGAATGTTTGTACGCAAATTTTTTCATATTTAAAATCAAGCGGAAAAAAGCTTGGGTTAGTATTTAGATTTATGCCAGATGGCGTAAGGGTTAAAAGAATCCCATATTATTATTAGTCATTCGTTATTTAGAATTATTAGTTATTCTTAGGTGATATGAGCAACAGCGAAAAAAATATCATCAACACCGACATTGTCGAAGAAGATACCGAACTCGATAATTCTTTACGTCCAAAAAAACTTGCCGATTATGTTGGTCAGAATTCCATAAAAGAAAATTTAGCAGTTTTTTTAGAAGCAGCAAAAAAAAGGGGAGAGCCGATTGAGCATATACTGCTTTATGGCCCACCTGGTTTGGGCAAGACCACTCTTGCACATATTATTGCGAGTGAAATGTTTTCAAATATAAGAGTTACTTCCGGCACGGCAATTGAACGCGCCGGTGATTTGGCATCAATTTTGACCTCACTTTCTGATGGTGATATTTTGTTTGTTGATGAAATCCATCGGCTCAATCGCAACATTGAGGAAGTTCTTTATCCGGCGATGGAGGATTATGCAATTGATATGGTTTTGGGTAAAGGTCCATCGGCAAAAACGATGCGTCTTTCTATTCCAAAGTTTACTTTGATTGGTGCCACAACAAAAATTGGTTCACTTTCGTCGCCTCTAAGGGATCGTTTTGGTAATATATTCCGGCTTGATTATTATTCTGATGACGAATTAGAGAAGATTTTGAAACGGTCAGCTAAAATATTAAATATTAAACATCAAGGAGACGGAATTAAAAAAATTGCTAGTCGATCGCGCAAAACCCCTCGTGTTGCCAATCGAATATTAAAGCGAGTCCGCGATTTTGCTGAAGTAAAACATCAGGGTGAAATTGATGGCATGATTGCAGATCTTGCACTTAAAATGCTAGAAATTGATGAACTTGGCCTTGATCGGACTGATATTATGATATTAGAAGCCATCATTGATAAATTTTCCGGCGGTCCTGTTGGGCTTGATGCTTTGGCAGCAGCAACCAGTGAGGATCGCGATACTTTGGAGGATGTAATTGAGCCATATCTTCTACGTCTTGGCTTTATTGACAGAACCTCTCGTGGAAGAATCGCGACGCCGAGAGCATATGAGCATTTGGGAAAAACTAAGGAAACAGATAAAAGACAGAAACTGCTATGAAATGATTAATTTCATAATGTCTAATTTCTAAAAAAATCCAAATGACAAAATCTACCCGTCTCGCCTGCGGCGGAGCCGAGGCGGAAATGTCAAATGAAACTCAAAACTAAAAATCTAAATAATTTTGACATTGAAGCATTTGGATTTTATTTGACATTTGGGCTTTGAATTTTGACATTTTATTAGACATTAGGAATTAGAAATTAGAAATTTAATTTTTTCAGTATGAAAAAATTGTTACTCCACACCTGTTGCATTGCTTGTTTGTCTTATACTCACAAGCGATTGACTGCCAATGGTTTTACGCCTGTGATTTTTTATTATAATCCTCAAACCGAAAGCAAGCTTGAATATTTGAATCGTTTAAAATATATTCAGGAATTTGCGAATAAGAATAATTTATCAATCATTATCCCTGAATATGAGAAATCGGAATTTGATAAACCGATTGCCCCGTGGCTTGACAAAAAATCAATAAAATATATTTCAGATAAAAATCGATTTCGTCGCAAACGTTGTGAGTTTTGCTATCAACTTCGAATAGAAAAAACAGTTTCTGAGGCAAAAAAAAGACAAATAAAACATTTTTCAACCACGCTTCTCACCTCGCCATATCAGGACCATGAATTTATCGATTTTTTTGCCAGTGAATTATCAAAAAAAAATCAAATTGATTTCTATTATGAAGATTGGCGCAAGGGATATTGGCAGGGAAGAAATTTCGCTAAAAATCAAAAGTTTAATATCCCCTCATTTTGCGGTTGCTCTTTTAGTATTGTCGAAAAAATGTTAGAGTAATTGTATGATTCTATTAGTCGTTTTTTATTTTGTATTTTTACTAGGTTTTACTATTTACAGTATTGCGGGGATATACCATCTCTGGCGTTTTGGTTATGTTGGTGATTTAACTAAACCGGCAGTTTTTGTTTACATTCTTATTTCTCTTATAATTATTTTATCAACTTTATTTATGATATCGATGAGAAGTTGGACAGTATAATAAAATGCAAAAATCAAAATGCAAAAATCAAAATATTGGAATAACTATCATAGTTAATCCCGACTTATCGGGATACCATAATTTTGAACTTTGATCTTTAACTTTAAATTTTCTTTTTATGCCGATTAAAGGTAAATATTTTCCAACTCAAGTTCCTGATGAAAAGGTTTTTCTTTTGATCCGAAGACATTGGATTTTCTTTGCGATTACACTTTTATTTGTTATTTTTTTACTGACTCCAATTATTGTAATGATAATTTACTGGACGCTCAATCCTGATCTTTTTGTTGGCCCTCTTGGTAATTTTCTCATCGTATTTTCTGGTATATATTTACTCTCTACTTGGGGCTTGGTTTTGTATGGATTTGTAAATTATTATTTGGATCTTTACATTGTAACTGACAAAAGAATTGTTGATATTAAACAAAAAAAGTTTTTTTCAAGGGAGATTGCTGAATTGCATCTTCACCAGATTCAGGATGTTGAGGCGAAGGTTGACGGCTTTTTGCAAACAATTTTACATTTTGGAGATATTTATATCCAGACCGCCGGCGAAAGAGAAAATTTTGTTTTTCAGGACGTTCCGCATCCATACACTTTGGAGAAAAAAATTGTTGATTTGCACCAAGCTCAAATTGAAAGTGGCAAGAGACCCGGCGCTAATTTTCATGGATTTACAGAAGGACAGGCAAACCGATCATTTGAAGAAAAACATGATTTAGGTCATAAAAATGTAAAGAATTTTTATGACGATTTGGCTTTTGGGACGCATCTCAAAGAAACTGATGGCGGAATAAAAGAGATGGAGGAAAGTTATAACCCAGAAATCGACGAAGAGTTCGAAAAAAATATTGATAAAAATCGTGAAGAAAATTTTTTAAATGAAAGCAGTAATGAAAATGTATTTGGAAGTAGCAGTGGCGGGGAGTCAATTGATGAAAACAGGGAGATTAAACTTGAATAAAAATTTTTTGGAAAATTATAAATATATTCTGCCGGAAAGATTAATTGCAAAAACTCCGGCTGTGCCGCGAGATAATTCGCGGCTTTTGGTTTATAATTCAAAAAAAACAGAGGTTTCTGATCGAAAGTTTTTTCATTTAGGGGAATATTTATCCCCAAAAGATCTGTTGGTGATAAATAGCTCGAAAGTATTTCCGGCACGACTATTTGGAAAAAGAATAACTGGCCTGCCCGCAGATGCTACGCCCGTCCGCGACAAAGTGGCGACTTCGGGCGGGCATCAAGCGTTACAGGCAGGTGGAAAAATTGAAGTTTTACTTTTGGAAAAAATTGGAAAATTTTGGAATACTTTGACCGGTGGTAAAATTTCTGTTGGCGGAAAAATTTTTTTTGATAAAAATTTTTCCGCCGAAGTTGTTGAAAAAAACGGAAAAGAAACAAAATTAAAATTTAATATCTCTGGAAAAAATTTCTGGTTAAGAGTTGAAAAAATTGGCAAAATGCCGATACCGCCGTATATTCGAAATTTGCCGCTTTCAGAGCGGAAACTTCGAGATGAATATCAAACGGTATATGCGAAAAAAGTTGGATCAGTTGCGGCACCGACTGCCGGACTTCATTTCACCAAAAAATTAATTTCTGATTTAATGAGGCAAGGAATAAATTTTGCCGAGATTGATTTGCATGTCGGGCTTGGGACTTTTCTGCCAGTTACAGAAGAAAATTTATCGAAAAACAAGCTTCATTATGAAAATTTTTCAGTTTCAAAAAAAACGATAGAAAAAATTCTGGAAACGAAAAAAAATGGTGGCAGAATTATTGCGGTTGGCACAACAACTGTTCGAGCGCTGGAATCGTCGGCAGAAAAAATTTTGTCAAATAAGAATTCTGATATACATTCGAAAACCGAAATTTTCATTCAACCGGGTTTTGAATTTAAAATAGTTGATGGACTGATTACAAATTTTCACTTGCCAAAATCATCACTTATGATGTTGGTGGCGGCATTTTTGCAATTCAAAGGTGAAAAAGACGGGCAAAAAAATTGCTAGAACTTTATCATTTAGCAATAAAAAATAATTATCGCTTTTACTCCTTCGGCGATGCGATGGTTGTTCTGTAAGATGTATTCAACGATTGGTGTAAGCTAACTTTCTTCTAACAAATGTTTGCGGATTTAAAATATTTGCATCATTTAAGATTATTTTGTTATAATTGGTATATGTTTAAATATTATCGAGATTTACGGTTTCGATATACATTATTTGCATTATTTGCACCGCTGTTTTTTGTTGGCGTTTTTTTATTTTCGCCCCAAAAAATAAAAGCTGCCACTGATCATTTGATGATAAATGAAATATATCCAGCTCCTATGTCAGGTGAAAAAGAGTGGGTCGAATTATTTAATCCAACCGATCTAGATATTTTTTTAACTGATTATTCGCTAAAAGACGGTAGTGTGGCGGCAAAAAATTTATCAGGTACGATTATTTCTGGAGGTTACTTTGTTTATGAGGTATCGTCCGGCTGGCTTAATAACTCCGGCGAGACAATTTCGTTAATCCATAAACCGTCAACTGTAACGATCGATCAGGTAACGTATGGTGGTTGGAACGACAATCAAGATAATCAACCGCCAGCGCCGCCGTCCGAAAAATCTCTCCAACGAATTCCGAATGGGCAAGACACGGATGACGATCAAAATGATTTTCGGATTTTATCATCATCAAAAGGGGTAGAAAATACTTTGCCAGTATTTTCGGACAAAATTTTTATTAATGAAATTGTTCCCCAGCCAGCAGATGGGTCAGTAAATGAATTTGTCGAACTTTACAATTCTGGAGTCGCCGAAGTTGATTTATCTAGTTGGCAAATTGATGACATTGAAAATGCCGGATCGTCACCTTTTACAATTCCAGATGGGACGATAATTTCTGCTGGTGGATATTTGACTTTTTATAACTCAACAACAAATATTGTTTTAAACGATTCTGGCGACAGCGCACGATTGATCGACCCGAATGGTGATGAAAAAAGCAAGGTTGATTATTCTGCGTCGAAACGCGGTCAAAGTTATTCAAAATTCGATTCGTCTTGGCAGTGGACATTAACAATAACTCCAAATGCTCAAAATATTTTAACATTGGAGCAGCCAGCGCCAGCAGACATTTCCACAGACGAGCTGCCGGAAATTCCAATCGCCTCTGCCAGAACATCCGAAGTTGGCGAAATTGTAAAAATTAGAGGCATTGTAACCGTGATTCCCGGAATTTTATCAAGCCAATATTTTTATATTCAAGATTCATCAGGCGGAATTCAAATATACTCTTATGGCAAATTATTTCCAATCTTAAAAATCGGCGATGAAATAATTGTTATTGGCGAACTTGCCGATTATAACGGCGAAGCGCGTCTCAAAATTTCTGAAATTTCCGACATTACAATTGTTTCAAATAAGTCACCACCGGAACCGGAAAAGATAACAATTAATGAGATTGGCGAAAATCAAGAAGGAAAGTATATTTCAGTTATCGGGATAGTAACAAAAACATCAGGGAACACTTTTTACATTCATGGAAGCGGAGAAATTGAAATTATTATTCGCGAATCGTCTGGAATTAAAAAACCAAAAATGAAAGTTGGCGACAAGGTTTTGATTGCTGGGGTTGTCTCGCAGTACAAAGATTACTATCGAATCTTGCCAACCGTTCAAAATGATGTTAAGATTATTTCAAGTTCTGGACTACCGAATTCTGGCAATGATTTTTCGCTTTTAATTATTTTATCAATTATTTTAACATGGATTACAAATCAAGTTCTCTTTCGGAAACGAAAAAATTAGCAAAAACCTTTCTACAAAAATTCCCTAATATTCGACTTATTGGACTTTCCGGTGATCTTGGAAGTGGCAAGACGGCATTTGTCAAAGGTGTTGCTAAATTTTTAAATATAAAAAAGAATATTACCAGCCCGACTTTTGTTATTGAAAAAATTTATCCGATTTTTGACAATAAAAAACTTGTTCATATTGATGCCTGTCGTTTATCATCAACTGCTGATTTGGAGACGATTGGATTTTTGGAGTTAATGGAAGACAAAAATAATTATATCTTTATCGAATGGCCGGAAAGGGTTTTTAAAAAATCTCCGAAAGAAATGAAAATTATCAATTTTAAATATCTTAGCGAAAATGAAAGAGAAATCAGCTTCTAATCTAAATTTATTCTTAAACACTGCCGATGATAAAAGCATTATCAGAATTTTTTCTGATTCTAAAATTCTAGCTGAAAAGAAAATTCAAAGCAAAAGTGAACTTTCGGAAAAATTATTAGTCGAGATCGAAAGATTATTAAAAAGCAAAAAACTAATTTTTTTTGATCTTTCTTCTGTCTCTGTTTTTGTCGGTCCAGGATCTTATACCGGCTTGCGAATTGGCGTAACCGTTGCCAACTTTTTAGCTTGGTCACTCGGTATTCCGCTTTTTTCTGCTGATAAAAAAGGAAAAATCATTTCAGGAATAAAAAAATTCGTTTTGCCAAAATATCTACACAAACCAAAAATTACCAAGTCAAAAAAATAGTTTTTTAGTCATCTTTCAGCCAAAATTGAAAAAATCTTTTTACTTAGGCAAAACTAGACAAAAGATTTTTTTATTTGCTATACTTAAAAAGTAAAGTTATAATTATTATAGTGATGATTTTCTGCGAAAGCTGGGAATCGCCAAAGATATTTACCAGAAATTGTTTTTTATGTCGAAAATTTTATTTGAAAACAAAAACCAAAAGCCAAAACGGAGGTCCAAAAAATTCTGGATTGTTTTTTCTCTAATTCTGGGATTGATTCTTGCCGGCATTGGTGCGTTTTATGTTTATGGTAAACAAATTTTTACTGAAAATTTTTCCGCTTCTGCTCCAGCGCTTCGAGGTGGCGATGTTTCATTAAAAAGCGAAGGTGATGGAAGAATTAATATTTTATTTTTGGGTTATGGCGGATCTGGACACCAAGGAAGTTATCTAACCGACACAATTCAGATTCTTTCAATTGATGCCGAAAATAAGTCAATGGCAATGCTCTCAATTCCGCGCGATCTTTATGTTGAGGTCAAATTGCCAAGTTATGCTGGGAAAATTAATACTCTTTATGATTTGGGAAATAAGCAGACAAAAGAGGGGGGTGCGAATTTAGTGAAGCAGGAGATTGGAAAAATACTTGATCTTCCAATTCATTATTATGTCGGTTTGGATTTTAACGGATTTAAAAAAGCAGTTGATTCTGTCGGTGGTATAGATATTAATGTTCCAAAAGCGCTTTATGATCCAAATTATCCGGCTGATGATATGATTCGTTACCAGACAGTTGACATCAAAGCTGGTCAGCAGCATATGAATGGCGAAACGGCTCTAAAATATGCCAGAAGTAGAGAAACGACTTCGGATTTCGACCGCTCGGCTAGGCAACAACTGGTCGCATCTGCATTTAAAGCCAAAGTCATGTCAACTGGTGTGCTTGCCAGCCCTTCGAAAGTTGTTTTGCTCATGAATGCTATAACAAGTAATGTTCGAACTGATTTGACAATCAATGAGATTCAACAACTTTCAAAAATAGCCAAGGATATTGATTCCAGTAAAGTTGCGACAGAAGTTCTTGATGACAGTGCCGAGGGGCCGTTTTACAGCGATTCCTCTTCTGGCACATATTATCTAAAACCAAAAAATGGTTCATGGACAAAAACTCGCCAAATTGTTCATAAGCTTTTTTCCGATCCATATTTAGTCAAAGAGGATGCCAAAGTAGAGATCATCAATGCTTCCGGAAAGTCATCAATTGGCAGTGATTTATCTAATGTTCTAAAAAGTTATGGTTATAATATAGTTAAAGTTACTACTGCCAGTCAAACTCAAAATCAATCAGCGATTTATGATTTTTCGAACGGAGAAAAAAAATTTACTTTGCAATTTTTATCAAATCGCATCGGAGTTTCAGTCAACAAAAAAACTAAACCATCCGGGTCAACATTAGATATCCAAATAATTATTGGAAAGGACTATAAAGAAACTTATGCCCAAAAAGGTTAAGTCATTAATTTTCAAAATCTTTATCTCGATTTTAATACTATGGGGCTCTGCCTCATTTTTTCTATTTCCGGTAATTGATTTTTTTAATTGGTTGATGTTAGCTCTTAGCTTAATTTCAGTTTTTTTGGTATTCACATCAAGAGGCAGAGATTTTCTTTTTATAATTTTTAATTTTTCATTAATCTACTCTTTGAATAATCTCGTATATGTCGGAAATTTGCCTCAGTGGGTGTTAATAATTGGACTCGCATTAATAATTGTTACGGGATATATTTATGCTGAAGGAAGTTTTTTTAAACAAACCAACAACAGCTTGTTGCATTTATTTCTCTACTTAATATTAATGCTCGAAATTTCATTTTCGCTTAGTTACTGGCTCATAAACCCATTATCAAAAAGTATGATTTTTTCATTATTTTCCAATTTATTTTTTGGATTATTCTCAGAAAGAACGAATTTTGTTGGTGGCGACTATAAGTTATATTTATATTTTGCTTTGTTTGCTCTTGGACTTGTATTTTTCACAATTTCCTGGGGAAGATAATTTGCATCAAAAAAAATCTATGGTATGATATTAATATAAATGAATAAAATAAAAACATTTTTTGTTCTGATTTGGTTAAAAATTAAGCAGGCGGCATCGGCAACAAAGTCGTTTGTGATTTTTATTTTTGTCTTAATAAAAAAAGCTAGAAATGGTGAGGCGCTTGAGCTTCACCCGCTTGTCGGTATTTGGGCTAATATGGCATTCAAGGTGATTTTGGGATTTGCAGTTTTGGTTTATGCCGTAATTGTGGCTTTTGGTGTCGGGATCTACAAATACAAGTTAATTGATAATGTCACAATTAATGTCGCTAAAGTAGTGCCGTTTCCAGTTGCGGTGGTCCAAGGACGAATTGTTTACGCTTCGGATTATTTTAAAAACTACAAATATATAAATCGTTTTTATGAAAAAACCCAGCAGTCGGGAGTCGATCAGGCGACATTAAAAGAAAAAATAATTTCTCAGTTAATTGATACCGAACTTTTAAGAAGTCAAGCAAAAAAATATGGCGTTTCTGTCTTGGCTTCCGATATCAATGATGCTTATTCGGAAGTTGTGGTTCAAAATGGTGGCGAAGAGGAAGTGAGTAAAGTCCTTTCTGATCTCTACGGTCTATCGATAAAAGATTTTAAAGAGTTAATTGCTGATCAGATATTAGAACAAAAGTTACGGGATTCTGTTCCAATACAAATAAAAGCCCAACATATTTTGATTCGACTTGACGCCGGAGCCGATGAAAAAACTACCACCGCGGCAAAAACAAAAATTGATCAAATTTTGGGAGAGGTAAAAGCCGGAGCTGACTTTTCGGCGATTGCGAACAAATATAGTGAAGATACTGGCTCAAATCAAAATGGTGGCGATCTTGGGTTCTTTTCTCGCGGACAAATGGATTCTGATTTTGAAAAAACAGCATTTTCAACTCCAGTTGGTCAGGTCTCCGAGCCGATAAAAACCCAATTTGGTTGGCATATTATAAAAGTCAACGATAAAAAAGGATCAGTTGATAAAAGTTTCGCCGATTGGCTTTTGGAACTTCGTTCTCAAAGTTTGGTTTTGCAACTTTTGAAGAGCTAGATAATCTTTTTTTCATTACTTTCATTGTTTTTTTCATTCTTGTTTTTTTCATTCCTAATCTTATAATCACTGGAATTTTTTTATTTTACAAGAGTTTTAAAAATTTATCTGATATTGAACGATCGATACCTAGGAACTAGTACTAAAAAATATGGCGGTCCAAAAATGGGCTCGCTGGTATGGAGCGGTCCAACGGCGGCCCATGAAGACTATAGAGGGAACGGAATAAAGAGTATAGGATTCAGGATACGACCCAAAAAAATGATTTGTAAATTTGATATAAAAAATTTTCCCAAAAGAAGTTAGTTTTTGTGTTCTCTTTTTTTAATCAGTCGATGTTTTTGTTAGAGATTTCTCGCTCCGCTCGAAATGACAAGTTGAATGCTTAGAAATGACTTTTATTTTACCTTCCACTTCTCGCCATCGGTTTTTAGGACGATATCGCCGTTTTGGTCGGTTCTATAAATATCAGAGCCGGCTTTTATTAGTGCTTCGGTTGCTTCTTTGTGAGGAAAGCCAAATTGATTATTTTTCCCACAGGAGATTGTCGAAATTTTTGGTTTGATAATATTCGCCAGTATTTCATCAACTCCGTTTTTTGATCCATGATGCGGAACTTTAAAATATATTAAATTTGAAATATCACTCAGATTATTTTTTTCGATTTCTTGCCAGACCTCTATTTCTGCGTCTCCAGAAAACAAGGCGGAAAAATTTCCATAAGTAAATTTAAAAACCTCCGAAGTGTTATTTAAATTGTCGGAATATGTGCTCACATTTTCTCCTGGCCAAAGAAATTTTATCACTCCTTTATCAAAAATTTTCTCTTCCTCGCCAATTT